>NZ_JBAKFX010000051.1:0-27835 GCF_037577855.1 Dethiothermospora halolimnae
ACAAGTTTATCTTCACAGTATGAAAAATTCAGATTGTCTTAGTGAACCGCCGTATACCGAACGGTACGTACGGTGGTGTGAGAGGCCGGTAGATAAATTAATTATCTACCTCCTACTCTATATATAAGGACGTCCTTTTTATATTTATTTAAATAATATAGGGAGGTTAACATTATGAAAAGAACATTGGTTAGAGAATTAAATGAAAATATTGATAATCAGGTTATAATAAAAGGGTGGATACACAGAATAAGAGAATTAGGTAAAATCGCATTTTTATTAATAAGGGATAGAAGTGGTGTTGTCCAATGTGTGGTAAATACTAAGGAGATAAATATAAAGGGGCTAAAACTTGAAAGTGTTGTTAAAATTTGTGGAGATGTTGTAGAAAATAAATCTTCTGAAGTAGGAGCTGAGATCCAAGTAACAGAATTAAAAGTTATATCAAAGGTAAATGAAGACTTACCAATTGAGATTAATAAAGATAAGGTAGAAGCTAACTTAGATGTTATATTAAATAATAGGGTTTTAAGCCTTAGAAATCCTAGGATAAATGCTATATTTAAAATACAGCAGGCCATTGCCCATGGTTTTTCAAAATTTTTAGTCAAGGAAGGCTTTACAGAAGTATTTACTCCCAAAATTGTTGCTGAAGGTACAGAAGGGGGTACTGAGCTTTTCAAAGTCAAATATTTTGATAAAGAGGCATATCTTGCCCAGAGTCCCCAATTTTACAAACAAATGATGGTGGGAGCAGGATATGAAAGGGTTTTTGAAATAGGCCATGTATATAGGGCTGAAAGTCATGATACTAAAAGACATATTAATGAATATATTAGTCTAGACTTAGAAATGGGATTTATCGAAGATGAGTATGAGATAATGGAGCTAGAAACAAGACTTCTTAAGTATATAATAAATTATGTTAATGAAATCCGTAGCAAGGAATTGGAAATGCTAGAAGTGAAAATGCCTAAGATAGAAGGGGAAATAGTGAAGATGGAACTTTCTAAAGCTATAGAAATATTAAAGGAAAATCACAATAAGACTGATCTTAAATATGATATTGACCCTGAAGGGGAAAAGTTAATATCAAAATATGTTAAGGAAAAATATAATTCAGACTTTGTTTTCCTTACCCATTATCCAAAGGAGAAAAGACCCATGTACACAACGCCTGCTCCCAATGGTAAAACCCATAGTTTCGACTTAATATTTAGGGGACTAGAGGTAACAACAGGGGGAATGAGGATACACAATTATAATCAACTAAAAGGGGCAATGATAAATAAAGGTCTTAACCCTGATGACTATGAAGGATATATGTCAGTATTCAAATACGGTATGCCACCCCACGGGGGATTGGCAATAGGACTTGAAAGGTTAACAGCCAAACTTTTAGGATATGAAAACATAAGGGAGACGACATTATTCCCCAGGGATAAATACAGATTAATGCCATAAGCAAAAACTTAAAACCGGTTCAGTGAAAAAAAGTGAAACTCATGTATAAAAAATACCCCTTAAGCTAATAATTAATTTAAAATATATTAGTGAAAGGGGTATTGTCATGCCAAGACCTTTTAGATTAAAAACAAATTTTTCTATTTATCATGTGATGATTAGATGCGTTGATGGTATTTTATTATTTAAAGACGATGAAGATAAGGATCAATTTTTGCTAAGATTAAAAAAGTATAAAAAAAGATATGGATTTAAATTGTATGCATTTTGTCTAATGGATAACCATGCCCATATGATTATAGATGCCAGTGGCGCTGATATAAGCAGGGTTATGCACGGTCTAAACTTATCTTATGCTAAGTACTATAATAGAAAATATGGTAGAAGAGGCCATGTATTTGGAGATAGATTTAGAAGTGAAATAATAGATGATGACAACTATATACTTCAAGCATCAAAGTATATTCATAAAAATCCTAGAAAGCTAAAAAAGTGGTCCAATAAAGTTTTTCAATATCCCTACTCCAGTGCTCCAATATATATGGGAGATGTGAATGATAGATTCGAGATATTAGACTGTGACTTCATATTAAAGTTATATAGTAAAGAAGATAAGAAGAAAGCTATAAAGGAATATCTAGATTTTATGCTTGTACCAAATTCTAAAGACGAGGAAGAACAGCTTGAAGCAGAATATGGATTTATAAATCAGAAATGTGAATACAAAAGCGAGAAGAGTATTATAGCTAAGGATATAGGACCAGATGATGTGATTGCATTTATTGGAGAGTACATAGGTGAAGATAAAAATAAAATAAAAATGAAGTATGTTAGAGATATAACTGAAGCTAAAGCAATAAGCATGCTGCTTATGGTTAGATTTTGTGATTATAAGATTAAGACGGTCTGTGGTTACTTTGGAAATATAACTCAATCAAGGGTATCTAGCCTATGTTCACTGGGAGTTGAGTTATTATTTAATGATGAGAAATATAAATATGTTATTAACGATTTTTTAAAGGTATGTGGTTGATAGAAAAAATTATCTAGACTATAAAATTTAAAATGTGAGGAGCAAAAACTTTATTTTAATAGAATAAAGAAGGACAAGCTATTGAAATATGAAATTAAGATAGGAAAAAGAGATAGAAAAAATAGACAGGTTCAAAGGCTATTAAAATAAATGATATTTTGTCAGGTGAATATTTAGTATTTTATATAATGAACCGGTATTATAATTTTATAATTTTAAAAACATTTTTAAAAAAAATTGCCAAAAACATATTGACAAATCAAGACTACAGATGTAAACTATAAGTAGATTACAAGTGTAGTTAGGGAGGTGAAGTTGTGGATACATTACCTAAGATATCTGACTCAGAATGGGAAGTAATGAAACTACTTTGGGAGCAATCTCCATCCACATCTAGCGAAATTATAGAAAGACTGTCACAAAATACAAAATGGAAACCTACGACTATAAAAACTCTAATTAGAAGACTAGTAAAGAAAAAAGCCATAGGTTTTGATGATAAAAACAGGACATATTATTACTATCCATTAGTTAAAAAAGAAAAGTTTATAAGGTCAGAGAGTAGATCGTTTTTAAAAAAAGTGTATGATGGTGGTTTGAAGGCCATGTTTGCCAATTTCTTGGAAATAGAGGATTTATCTAAAGAAGACATAGAAGAGCTTAAAGATATCCTTGATGAGAAAAAGGATTAAAGAGGTGTAGATTATGGTTAATTATGAAATATTTTTAAACTGGATTTTAAATACATCTATTAAAGTCAGTTTCATAGTGGGAGTAATATTACTATTTAAAATTTTGTTTAAGGGAAAACTAAGCATCAAGTGGCATTACTATATATGGTTTTTAATTATAATAAGACTAATTATGCCCTATGCTCCTGAAAGTCAAATGAGTGTCTTTAATTTATTCACTAATAACAAACCTACACCTGCTAGAGAGGAACAAATATCAACTACACATCAAGGAAATAATTATATTTTATATAAAAATAAGGATAAAACAATATATCAAAACAATAATGTATCTAATACGAACGAAGACAAATTTAAATATAATAAAACTTTTTATTTGTTTATACTTTGGGTTATAGGGGTTATTTTATTTGGAATTAAAATGTTAAAATCAAGTATAAAGTTATGGAAAAATATTAAAAACCAGAGGTATATACCGGGGAATAATATAATTAAAATATTTGAAAGTTGTAAAAGAAAGATGAATATAAAAAGACACATAGGTATATATCATACAAAAAAAGCAGACAGTCCTGTAATCTTCGGGATAGTTACTCCTAGTATATTACTACCAATAGATATAGATAAGGAGCTTTCAAATAAAGAACTGGAGTATATAATACTCCATGAATTAAGTCATTTTAAAAGACGAGACATTTTTGTGTCTTGTCTAATAAGTGTTTTGCAGATAATTCATTGGTTTAATCCTATAATATGGTATGGTTTTTATAAAATGCGTCAGGACTGTGAGATAGTTTGTGATGGTTTAGCACTTTCTTATATAGATAAGAAAGAATATAAAAGTTATGGTCTTACTATAATACGACTTATAGAAAATTCAAAACATTATGTCAAAACCATGGGTATGGCCAGTATGATAGGATATAAATCTCAATTAAAAAGGAGGATAAATATGATTAAAATATTTAATAAAAGTAAGTATAGGTTGTCTATAGCTTCAATTATATCAATATTATTTTTAGGAATAGTATTTTTAACAAATCCAAGTAGTGCCAATGAATATGGGAATTTAGATAATAATCCCAAAGTAGATAAAGAAGAATCCAATAAAGAATACACAATAGACCAATTAAATAAGGCAGTGATAATAAACGATATAGATTTAGTAAAAACAATAATAAAGAGTGGAAAGGTAGATATAAATAAGAAAAACTCAAAGGGAAGATACCCTATTGAAGAAGTGTTAGTTATGAATAATTGTGAGATGTCTAGGATATTATTAAAGGCAGGGGCAAACCCCCATGTAAAGACATCAGATGAAAAGACTGTGTATGAAAAAGTTATGGAGCAGAATAGCTTCTATTTAAAAGAGATTTTTAAAGTATATAATGGGGAAAGGGAAAATAAAACAGTATCTAAAGAAGAGTACCTGGAAAATATGAAGAAGGACATAGATGAAGAGTTAGAAGAAATAGCTGAAGCAAAGAGAGAAATAGCTGAACAAAAAAGAGAGTTAGCCCAAGCAAAGATGGAGCTTGCTGAAGAAAAAAAAGAAATAAATAAATCATTAGTAGATGGAGAAGAATCTAATGAAGAGTACACAATAGACCAATTAAATAAAGCAGTATTTCAAAATGATATAGATTTAGTAAAAACAATAATAGAAAGTGGAAAAGTAGATATAAATAAGGAGGATTCAAAGGGAAGATACCCTATTGAAGAGGTATTAGTTATGAATAACTGTGAAATGTCTAGGATATTATTAAAGGCAGGTGCAAACCCCCACGTAAAAACATCGGATGGAAAGACTGTATATGAAAAAGCCATGGAAGCAGAAAGCTGGTATCTAAGAAAAATATTTAAGGAATATGAATAGACAAGAGCTATACCCTTTGGGTATAGCTTTTAAGTTTTTGTAACAATTCCACAAGAAAGATACTTTAATAAAATCTAATAAATAAACGTTTTCTTCAGAAAACACAATGAAAATATATTGACAACTAAATTATAAACTTCCCATAAATATTAAATAACTGGATTATAAAAACTAAACAAACTATTGATAATATGGCATATAAGATTACAAAACCAAGATAACTAGTCACAGTATGTAAAAAAATAATAAAATTATATAAATTATTTTCACTATATGCCATAAAAGCAAAAAAAGTTTATATAATCTAAATAATAAATGAAAAATATGTATAGTTTTAATATTTAACTTTTATGAGAAATGAGAAAGAATAATATGGTGACTAAAGATAATAAAGGAGTGTTATAGATGGAAAATATTTATGATGTTGCCATAATCGGTGCAGGTCCTGCAGGTCTTGCTGCTGGATTGTATGCTGGAAGGGCTACTTTAAAGACTATAGTTATTGAAAAGGCTAAAACCGGGGGACAGATTGCTACAACAGAGGAAGTTGCCAATGTTCCAAGTTCCATAAGGGATGCAAGTGGACCATCACTTATAGCTAGAGCAGTTGAGCAAGTTGATGAGTTTGGTGCAGAAAGAGTATTTGACGAAATAACAGAGGTGGAACTGGAAGATAAAATCAAAGTATTAAAGGGTAAAAAAGAAACTTATAAAGCTAAGGCAGTAATAGTGGCTACAGGGGCTAAACCAAGATTATTAGGTATCCCAGGAGAAAAAGAACTTACAGGTAAAGGGGTATCCTACTGTGCTACATGTGATGGAGCTTTCTTTGAAGAAATGGAAGTTTTTGTTGTAGGTGGTGGAGACTCAGCAGTTGAAGAAGCAATGTTTTTAACTAAATTTGCCAGAAAAGTAACAATCCTTTCTAGAGACCCTGAATTAACATGTGCTAAATCTATTCAAGAAAAAGTATTTAAAAATGATAAAGTTGAAATAATGTGGAATACAGAAATAAAAGAATTAAAAGGTGACGGAATCCTAGAAGCTATGACACTAGAAAACCGTGAAACTGGTGAAAGAACTGAGTATGTAGCTGATGAAGAGGATGGAACTTTTGGAGTATTCGTATTTATAGGATATCAACCACAATCAGAGTTAATTAAAGATGTATTGGATACTGAATGGGGATATATTAAAACTGATGAAAATATGAATACAAATATACCTGGAGTATTTGCAGCGGGAGATGTTAGGGTTAAAACACTAAGACAAGTTGTAACTGCCAATGCAGATGGAGCTTTGGCTGCTGTTCAAGCTGAAAAATATATTGAAAATAACTTTGAAGAATAAATAGGATGGAAGTAGGATTTAATGCAGAGGCATTGTCCTAGGGTAAAATAGGGTGGATTTAAATCCACCCTATTTTAATACCTTTAAATATAATAATAGATAAAAAATGAAGGTAAATTATATGATAAAATAGTATAAAGGGTATAATTAACTTGACAAAAAAGTTATAAGGCTAAGAAGGGGGTAAATATTTAAATGTTAAATCAATCTTTAGAAAAAAGGTTTAATGACCAGTTAAACATATACAATCAGTTATATGAAAAGTTAAAATGGAAATTACAAAAAGAAATTATAGCTATGGTGGCATCTGTATATATAATTAATGATAAAGAATTCGATTTAGATGAACTGATAGATGTAAGTAACTATATAAAGGACAATGTAGGACTATTTTCTCCATTAAGATCTCATCAAAAATATGCCATGGCGGCAATGTTAATTAGTAAATTTGAAAATCCAAAGGGTAAATTTGATGAACTTATTAATTATTATGATAAATTGGTGGAAGGAGGATTTAAAAAAGGGACCTATACGTCAATAGCAGCACTAGCCCTTATGACTACTGTTAATGATAATGAAAATATAGAATCGAGGATAGAAAAGTCCTTAGAGGTTTATAAAGGTATGAAAAGTAATCATTTTTTCTTAACATCCCAGGGAGATTATCCTTTAGCTGTATTACTATCAAAGTTTGATAAAAGTAATGATATCCTAATGGAAGAAGTAGAAAGGTTCTATAAAGATTTATCAGAATCTAATTTTAAAAAGGGTAACGATTTACAACTTTTATCCCATATTTTAATGTTGGGAAAAGATGAACATAATGAGGATTTAGTTAATAGATGCAACAGAATTTATGACGAAATGATAGATAAGGAAATAAAGATAAAGAGAAGGAGCTATCCACAAATAGGTCTTATAGCTCTCATAAATAGTGAAGTGTCAACAGAAATTCAAAATATAAAAGAATTGCTTACAAAACTTAATAACCAGAAAGGCTTTAAATATATGAAAGATATAAACTTGATGGTTTCAACAGGCGTAGTAGTTAAAAGTAAGATAAAAGATAAAGAGATAATAGAAACAGGACTTAGTACAACCATTGAAACCATAATACAAGCACAAAATGCCGCTATGATTGGAGCAATAGCAGCAAGCTCAGCAGCAGCCACTGCAAGCAGCTAAATATTCCATAATATACCTAGTTATTTTTTGATTTACTTTTATATATAAGGGTATTAGTTATAAGTAAATGATAATTATTATCAATGATAGATTGATATCTTATAAAAATATTCTTAATATATAGGAGGAAGTTAATAATGATAAAGATAAATTTACAATTATTCGCCCATAAAAAGGCAGGAGGAAGTACAAAAAATGGTCGAGACAGTAAGTCAAAAAGACTAGGAGTTAAAAGGGCCGACGGACAATTTGTTCTAGGTGGAAACATTTTAGTAAGACAAAGAGGTACTAAAATCCATCCAGGAAATAATGTTAAAAGGGGTGGAGATGATACACTATTTGCTGTAATAGATGGCATTGTAAAGTTTGAGCATAAGGGAAAAAAGAAAAAACAGGTAAGTGTTTATCCGTTAGAACAAGAAGTTATATAATAAATTAGAGGGACTAAATATATTTAGTCCCTCTAATTTATTTATACTTTTTCCCTAGTATTATGATAAAATGACATAGTGAACATCACAACTAGGAGGTGATAGGATAATGTCACAGGAAATATTAATAATTATAGCAGGATTAGTGGTTATATTTTCGGCAGGATTTATACAAGGGGTAACTAGCTTTGGTTTTTCATTATTTTCATTACCACTGTTGGGATTATTTATGCCCTTAAAATTAGTTGTTCCTATGCTAGTGGTATATAGTTTAATAATGAACTCAATGATTCTTTATAATGTAAGAAAGGATATAAACTTAAAGAAAATATATATAATGATAATATCTTCTTTTATAGCTACTCCAATAGGTGCTAATCTACTGATAAATGTAAGTGAAAGTTTGTTAAAAATCAGTGTCGGTATAATAGTTACAATATCCGCTATTGCATTTTATTTTGGATATAAGGTTAAAGTTAAAAATGAGAAAATAGCTTACATACCTATAGGATTTTTTAGTGGATTATTAAATGGGAGTGTTAGCTTAAGTGGACCACCTGTTATTTTATTTTTAACTAATCAAGGAGTTAAAAAGCAAACCTTTAGAGCTACATTAACTGCATATTTTTGGGTGTTAAATATTATGACTGTAATTACCTTTACCTATAAAGGACTTATAAATGGAGAAGTTATGGAGTATACGGGATATTTATTACCGGCATTAATCGTAGGTGTATTATTAGGGATTAAGTTAGGTAATAAAGTGAAAGAGGAAATATTTGAAAAGTTAACTACTGTGTTAATAATTATTATGGGAATTTTATCTATAATTTCAGGGATGAAATAAAAATGTGATTAACCAATTTAATTGGTTAATCACATTTTTTAATAGTAACAAAAGTACAGTTATATAAATTGGTATTTTTTTATAAGAATATTTCTATAGCTTTTTTGATAGTGTCTTTTAATTTATAATTTAAAATTTATAATTTAAAATTGTAAAGCATGGGTTTTATGCTTTTTATGATCCTGTAGATTTATAATGTTTTACTCCAAAACACCATATTAAAACACATGGAATTATAAAAAGCATTCCAAGTACTGGACTAATCATATACATAAATTTATTGCCATCTATCTTATCTAAGATAAACATAAGGGGCAAATAATTTACCGTTCCAAAGGGGATGACATATGTAAAAAACTTCTTTATCCAATCTTTATATATACTTAATGGATATTGGGATATCTCCCTACCACCATCGGTAAATATATTTATAACTTCTATTCCTTCTATGGTCCAAAAACATAAGGTAGCCCCTATCATATATATACCTGAAAATATAAATATTCCACTTAATATCATCAATAATAGTGTTACAACTTTATAAACATCCCAATCTAAATTTAAATTTATTATAGAAAAAACTAAAACTATAAGACTTTGGCTAAGTCGACCTACCCTTGTAAATTCAAATTTAGAACCGAGGACTTGCAGGATAGTTGTCCTAGGCCTTACTAGTATTCTATCAAAGTCACCGTTTATAACTAAAGATGAAAAGGAATCAAATCCCCTAACGAAGCATTCGCTTAGGGAAAATCCTATATGGGTCACTGCATAACATAAACTAACTTCATATAAAGACCATCCAGCTATATTAGAAAAACGCTGAAATAATAAAAATATTGATATAAAAGTTAAAAATGGAACAAAGAATTGGCCTATTGAAAGTAAAATAAAAGAAGTTCTGTATTCCATTTGACTTTTAAATAATATAGATACATATTTAAAATATAGTTTCATATACTAACCTCCTTGAACCACGACTCTTTTTAAAGCTTTATTCATCCAAACCTTACCTAGACCAACAATAATAACTATCCATAAAAGTTGTACTACGATACTAATTATAGCTTCTTTAATGCCTATGTTACCAGCATATATTCTAAAGGGTAAATCTGAAGCATACCTAAAGGGGAGAATATATGCTACCTTTTTTAGCATATTTGGCATCAAGGGAACGGGGAGTAACATACCCGCAAAAAACTCTCCAATTAAACCAATTAACATAGTAGAACCAACAGGGGACATTGTATAAAATATTGAAATATATATTAGCATAGAGATTCCTACAATTAATACTAGTCCTAGTATTAAAGTTATAAAAAATAGAACAAATGTTGAAAAGCTAGGTGGTAAAGAAAAATTATATGGTTCTGGCAATAAAAAAGCTACTATTAATATTGGGGAAGATTTAAGTATAGCAGCTGATAATCTTTGGGCGATGAGTTTAGCATACCAAAGGTTATATATATTAGTTGGACGACAAAGTTCATAGGCGATATTACCGCTGGTTATAAGATTTGCTAGTTCTTTATCCCTAAGCCAAAGCATTATAAATGCTAAGAAGCTTTGTTGTAGCCATATCATTTGAATTAGTTGATTTAACGATATTGGTTGGGGATTAGAAGTACTATTATAGAAGGCTTGATATATCATTATAAACATGAAGCCCCAGAAAAATTGAGTGGCAATACCTGCTAAAGCTGCAATCCTATATTGGAGTCCCTTAATTAGTCTCATTTTAAATAGTGAGTAATAGGACTTCATATTTGATACTCCTTATATAATTCAATGATGATTTCTTCTATGGGTCTACTATCAACACTTAAATCTAGGATATCTACTTCCTTTGATAATAAACTTATGACTTTAGATACCTTCACTTTACTTAAGTCTACAGACAGAGTAAGTCTTTCCTTAGATTTATATAAAAGGGTAGTTCCATCGATATTTATATCTTTATTACTTTCTTTAAAATCTACGGTAAGAGTTTTGTGGGTGGCAAATTTGTTTTTAAGATTAGTTAATGTACCATCGAGTAAAATCTTTCCTTTACCTATCAAGATAATCCTTTCAGCTAATGCTTCAATATCACTCATATCATGGGTAGTAAGTATAACGGTAACATTTTTTTCTTTATTTATGGTTTTTATAAAGTTACGAACTGCAATCTTAGAAACTGCATCAAGACCTATGGTGGGTTCATCCAAAAACAATATTTTAGGATTATGTAGTAAAGAAGCTGCAATTTCACATCTCATTCTTTGACCTAGACTTAATTGTCTAACTGGAGTGGTGAGAATAGATGATAAATCTAAAGTAGATGTTAATAATTCTATATTATCTTTAAAATCTTTATCAGGTATTTTGTAGATATCCTTTAATAAGTTATAGGAGTCAATAACGGGAACATCCCACCAAAGCTGAGACCTTTGACCAAAGACAACACCTATATTTTTAACATGTTCTATTCTGTTTTTCCAGGGGGTAACTCCTAGAATATCACACTTTCCCTTATCAGGAACTAAAATACCACTTATGATTTTAATGGTGGTGGATTTCCCTGCTCCATTGGGGCCTATGTAACCAACGATTTCACCTTCACCTATATTAAAGGAAACATCATCTAAGGCTTTAACAATTGAGTATTTGGGATTAAATAAAGACTTTATTGCCGAATAAATCCCTGCACTTCTTTTGGAGACTTTAAAACTTTTGCTGATGGATTTAACTTCAATCATTGTATACCTCCTTTATAATTCCAGTATTAAATTATGAATATTCTAAAATCGCCGCGGAGAAATTATTATATATTAATTAGCTAAATTTGTCAATAAAGAATTTTTCAGTATCTATATTTTAGATATACTATGTTATAATTAACCTAGAAAAGAATAAAAAGGTGATAAAAATGGACAAAAAAATTTGTAGTTATTTAGAAAATAGAAAAAAGAAAACTATATATTTAACAGAATTAGCCAAATTATTCCCGGGAAATATTAATTATGATGAATTTTTTACTAATATAAAAAAACTTGAGGAAGTAGATATTTTAATTCCTGTGAAAAGTCATGGTACAAATAATAAAAATAATCCCCTATATAATACCTACCGTATTAATAAAGGGTATTTTAGGCAACAATTAATAGATGAAATACAAAACTTTAAATTAAGACTGCATTCAGATATAGATTTAAATTCCTACTTATCATTAAATAAAAAAGAACTTAAAAAAGATCTACCCTATATAAAAATAGTAGATAAATATTTAAAAGAAAAGGGACTCCCCACAAAGGAAGTTTCATCTCCAGAACGCTCCTATGAAATAATAGGGGATGAAAAATGGATAGATGAAAAGGGAGGAAGAAGATTTCTTAGACGGATTAATTTGTATGAAAAACTCAAGATATCATATAAAAACGACCCATTAATGTTTGCCATAAATCCAAAGGAATTAGATAAAAAGGAACATAAGCATATGATTGTAGAAAATAAAGCTACGTTTCATTTATTTTTAGATGTATTAAATATTACTGATTTTACTTCCCTTATATATGGGGGAGGATGGAAAATAGTATCTAATATAGTTATGCTAGAAAAACAACTGGGACTTAGTAGCTGTAAACATATATTATATTATTTTGGAGATATGGATTATGAGGGTATATCTATTTGGAGTGGGCTAAACGGGAAAAGAAAAACCTATTTAGCATTGGAGTTTTATAGGGAACTTTTGAAAATTAAGCCATCTAAAGGGAAAGAAAGTCAAAGGAAAAATGATAGGGCATTAGATAAATTTTTACAGAATTTTAATGATGATGAAAAGTTAAATATAAAGAAGTTACTTAAAGATAAAAAGTATTATCCCCAAGAAGCGTTAAATAAAGAAGTAGTAGAGAAGATATGGAGGAATATTTGATGGAAAAAATAATAAGGGGAGTAACGGAAAATTATAGGGACAGAATACAAAGACTTGCTCTGTTTGATCCATTATATAAGCTGGAAAATAAAAAAACTAAAGATAAAAGTAATAATAATATAGATTTTTTTAGTCTTGGTCTATTAACCCTTCTTTTCTTTTTCGAAAATATGCTTATAAGAAATAAAAAAACAGGGGTAAAGGAGCTTACAGACTTTCTATATACCATAAATAAAGGAAAAATAGATTTAGATTATAAAGGATTTCAAAAAATATCAAAGGATATTATAGAAACCTTTAGACCATCCAGTGGAAAGCGAAATCATAGAACTTTTTTTAATTGGGAGACTAGAAAAGAAGAAATGGTCCAGTATTCCATACTTAAGGCATCAAAATCTGATACTAGGGCTAATGTTCAGTATTATACCCTAGATGAACAGGGATTAGAGCTTATTTTTGCTACTAAAGAGTATTTTAGTGAATTTCAACTATCCATGAATCAGTTACTTCTAAGAAAGCAATTAGAAAAGGGAGAGTTTATAGGTGCCATAAGACAGATAGATGAAATGAGAATAAATGTCGAAACTCTAGAAGATAGAATAACAAAAATAAAACATGAAATTCAACAAAATATAATATCGGAAAAAACCTATGAAAGGTATAAGGACCTCTTAGAAGATATACATAGAAGGCTAAAATATGAAAGTGAAGAGTTTAATGAACTTAAATCCTTTGTTAAAGAAACCAAGGAAAGAATGGGATATGAACTTAAAAATGATAAGGATAAGAGGGCCTATGAATATATAATAAAAGTGGACAAAGAGTTAGGGGAGGTTCATTTTCAACATGGAAAGTTACTAAAAAGGACTATAGAACTTAAAACCACCACCCTTAGAGCTGCTGAAGAGTCCCTATATTATGTAGGTATAGATTCTTTTAACTTTAAAAATGAGATAGTTTCTAGGTTGTTTTCTTCACCGCTTCCCCTAGAAGCATCAAAAACATTAATAAAACCCCTTTTATATTTAGAAAAACAGGAAACGTGGTCTCCTATGATGGTGTTTTTTCCCCAGCGAATAGAAAATAACAATAAAGAGGATAAGACCTACGAGTTTTTAAATATAAAAGACGAAGAAGAAATGAAAAAAGAAGTTGAAATAGTAGGAAAGAACTTTAAATATATTATGGAAATTATATTAAAGATATTAGATAAAGATAACACTGTTAGTATTAAAGAGGTAGTAAAATATATGAAGGAAAATGATTATAACAATATATTAAATGATAAGTTATTTTATCATTTTCTAATTATTCTACATCAAAAGTCTCCCATAGTTTTAAACATGGAGGATAATGAATCTGAAATACTTTTTAAAGATATAATAGAACTTTTACAAGAAAAATATAAAGCCTTAACAGTTGTTAAGGACAAAGAAAATATAAAAGTGAATGATAGATTTAATATACAAAATATTATTATCAAATTGGAGGAAGATGAGATTGTATTATGATGATAATGAAGTTATAAAAGCTTTTAAAATGTATACCAATTTAGCAAACAAAGGTTATGGATATAAAGATGACTTTAAACTATATTTAGCCGATGACAAAATAAGAGACCTAGTTGATCAATTTGCCAAGGAAGTGGATAGTGTGGTATTTGTGGCAGGGGATTATATATACCTTGTGCCAATGGTAATGGAGTCTCCTTTTCATATTACAAATGAAAGTATAAAAAAGGACTATCTACCTTCTAAAGCCATAAATATGGATATATATCTTATGTATGTAACCATAATAGTGTTATTTGGAGAATTTTATGATGGATATCAAAGTACAAATCCAACCAGAGATTTCATATCTATAGATGAGTGGTTAAGAAATGTAAGTGATAGAATTTTTTCCTTAAAGGAATATGATAAAGAAGAGCTAGAGGAATTGGAAAAAGACTATGAATATAATTGGATATCAATACTGGATAAATGGGATGCTATGAATGATTTAAAGGAAAATGTAAAAAATCAAAATGCAAGAACCATAAGTAGACTTGGTTTTTTAAATACAGTTAAGAAATTTTTATTATCCCAAGAACTCATTAATGACATAGGAAACGATGAGATAGAACTAACCCAAAAGGCAAAAACTATTATACAAAGATACTATATGGAGTATGAGTTTAATAGGGGGATACTTGATTTTATGTATAATATGGATAAAAGGGAAGGGGAGAAAAATAATGCCATCTATATCTAAGATACGTTTTACCAATGTTATATATGAAAATGGAGGGAAGCGTTATAATGATGATATATTTCATTTTGATGGATATAATGGAGCGGTACTTTTAGCAAATGGAGGAGGTAAAACCGTATTTGTTCAAACAGCTCTACAGGCAATACTTCCCCACCAGGACCTAGGAGAAAGGAAAATAAGAAATACATTGTCCCTTGAAGGGGGGCCTTGTCATATAGCAATAGAATGGATTATAAACGAAAAACCTAGACAATATGCACTAACCGGTGTTACTTTATTTTTAAATAATAATAGGCTTGATTCTTATAGATATGTATATGAATATGGATATAATGATAACAATGATATAGAAAATATACCCTTTATAAAGGAAATGAAGGATGGGAAGAAAAGACCTGTAAGTAAAGGGGAAATAAATGAATATTATCAATACATGAAGGGCCAATATATGAATGCCAAGACCTTTGATATCATAAAGGAATTCCATAACTATATAGAAAATAATTATAAGATTATCCCTTCAGAATGGAAGAAAATAGCCCTAATAAATGGTGCAGAGGGGGGAGTAGAAAGGTTTTTCGATGGATGTAAAACCAATAGAAATCTTTTAGACAAACTCCTTATACCTGTTGTTGAAGAAGCGGTATCGGAAAATGGGACAAAGGACTTTGTGGATACTTTTGAGAAGCAAAGGGAGCATTTTAAAATACACAAACAATTAAGGGATAGGATAGAGGAAAGTAAGAAGATAGAAAGGGAAATTAATAATTATGTAGATATATTTTCAGATTATAACAGGATAAAAGAAAAATTAAACAATAAAAAACAGTATGGAAAGGGAATGTTTAATTACATTAAAAAAGAAAGAAATGATATAGAAGAAAAGTTATCTGAAAATTTACTAGAAACAGAAGAACTAGAAATGGAGCTAGAGGAACTTAATAGGGAAAAAATGTCCTATGATTTAGCTCTTTTAAAGAATAAATTAGAAAAGGTTAAAGCAAGCTATGATGAAGTGTTAGAAAATTACAAAAAAGAAATAAAAATATATAGATTAAAAAATAAGCATCTTAGTAATTTGGAAATAGCAAAGACAAAAAGAGATATAAAAAAATGTGATGATATAATAAAAGGTTATAAAGAAGAAATAGAACTTTTAAAGGAAGACGTTGATATAAAAGATATAAAGGACAAACTAGACTTAAATGGCTCTAATATAAAGGGATATTTTATAAATGAGATAGATACATTAAAGAAAAAAGTAGATGCTATAAATGGTCAAATAGAAAACTATAAATATGATTTAAAAAAAGAAAGGGAAAAACTTAATAAAGCCACTAGTAGCAAAGAAACTACACTAAAAAATATAAATAATAAAAAGGGAAGAATCGATGAAATAGATAAAAGTCTTAAGTTCATAAAAAATAGTATTCTTGATAGGGATACAGATGATGTTATAGAACAGCAGAAAAAGTGGAAACAAAGAATAGGTAATCTAGAGGAAGATATAGTATTTAGTAACTCTAGGATAACTACCTTAGAGGAGGAAAAGGAAGATATAAATAGTAGTTTGAAAATTAATAGGGAGAAACTAAATAATATATATAAAGAAAGTTCTTTAATAAATACAAGATTAGAAAATATAAATGAAAATCATGATGATTTATTAAACAAAATACAATCTATAAATAATAGATGGGATTATGTAACTTCATTATATACTAATCAAGATTCAATATTAAATAATATGGAAAATAAAATAATAGGCTTAAGAGAAGAGAAAGAACAACTCTTATTAAAGGAAAGAATAACCACTAGACTATGGGATTATTATAGGGATAATGATTATTTCATGGCAGAGCCTCTACTGGAAAAGTGGGTGAAGGATTGGAAAGAAGAATTTTCATATATAGAACTAGGAACTAGATTTATCCAAAGAGTTTCTAAAAACTTTAATAATGAAGAGACTGAGTACTTTAAAAACTATAGATATTGGGCTATAACCATAATAGTATATGATAAAGAAATAGACAGGCTTAAAGAAAAAATATCAGAAAAAATAGATGATATAACATATCCGGTATTTTTATTATCAGAGGATAAAGCCAGGGAAGTTATAGAAAAGGATGCTATAGAAAATACATCCTGTATATTTCCAAAGCATTGGAAGGATAATCTTAACCAAACTAATTTTAAAAACTGGAAAGATAATATCAGTAGCCATGCCATTAATATAACCAATGAAAGAAAAAACAAGGAGAAGGATTTTGGTCAATATAATGAGTTATTAAATAGATTATATGACTTTTATAATAGATATCCCTATGAAGGCTTTCAACATCTAAATGAAGAAAAAAATAGATTAAATAATGATATTCATAATTATAAGGTTACAATTAATAATATGGAGGAAAGACTCAATATTATTGGTAACGAGATATCAAGTTTAAATCAAAATATAATCGATAGTAGAAATGAAAGTAGTATATTAAATAATAAAGTTCAAAAAGGACAAGAATATATTACTAAAAAGAAAGAAAAGGACAATATATTAATATTAAAATATGATTTAGAAGAAAAATTAAAAGTTATAAATAATAATATAGTAAGAATAAATAAAGAGATTTCTAGTAACGAGGAAATATTAAATAATCTAAATGAAGAATTACTAGAGATGAAAAATGAGATAAATAATTTAAAATCAAAGGAACTATATAATGAAGTTAAAAGCTTTGAAGTAATATATAGTGACAAAGATATAGAGGTATTAAAAATTGAAAGAAAAAGATTAAAAGATAGGTTATATAAAAAGAAAAGTAATATAGAAAATTTAGAAGAGAATTTAAAAAGGGAAAGAAAAAATAAAGAAGAGCTGGAAACAACTTTGAAACTTAAAAGAAAAAGTTGTGACTATGAAATAGATGAAGATCTAAATTATCCTATATATGGGGATAGGGAAATGGAAAAGTTAACCGATGAAATAATGACTATGAAGCCCAATATCAATAAATTAGAAGATACTAAAGCTACAAAGGAAAAGGAATATAATGATTATAATAAAGAGTATAGTATAAGAGTGGATGATTTCCATAAAGAATATGAAGAAATAATAGTATTTACTGAGCCCTTATATAAAGTAAAGGATAATATAGACATAAAGGAAAAAGAATTAATTAAAAGGGGAAAAAACATAAAAAGTCTATATAAAAAATTAATTAATGAAAAAGAAGATTTAGAAGATGTGATAAGAAAGATGGAGCTTGGAAATGCCCAATATAACTATTTGATAGATGATATTAAACCCCTTCCTATAAAGGAAGAAATAAAAACAGATTTTTCATATAATCGTAGTAAATATGTGGATAAAATTATAGAAGACATAGGCTCATTAAATGATGAATTAGAAAAAGGGAAAGAATATGTGGGAAAACAAAGAAATCTATTTATAGTATTTTGTGAAAATGAGATTAAACATCCTAAATTAAAGAAAAATGCCACTGAAGGGGTAAGATACAGAACCGATTATCAAGAGATAATAGACTGGAAAAACAAAATGCAAAATAACCTATCCCATATAATAAAGATATCCCAAGATCATATGAGGGAACATGATAGAGAATTAAAACAATTTATAGATCATCTTTACACATATATGGAAACCATAACTACAGAACTAGGTATGATACCTAAAAAAACTAGGATTAAAATAGAAGATAAGTGGAAACAGATGTATAACTTTAATATTCCCAAATGGAATGGTAGGCAGGCTAAAGATTCCTTAGGGGAATATATAGATTGGTTAATAAAGGAGTTGGAAAATAGGGAGTATAAAAATGAAGATGGTAGTGAAAATGAAGTGAAGATAAGAAAAGAGATAGAGAAGTGGTTAGATCCTAAGCAACTTATAGGAGTAGTATTAAATAATAAAGAAATAAAAATAAGTTGCCGTAAAGTAACTAATGATGGCAGAGTAAGTAGTGCCCCCACGTCTTGGCAGAGCTCCAATAATTGGTCAGGGGGAGAGAAATGGAGTAAAAATATGACACTTTTTTTAGGAATACTTAATTATTTAGCAGAAAAGAGGCAAAATATAACCACAAGCCAAAGGAATAATAGAACTGTAATCATGGATAACCCTTTTGGAAAAGCATCAAGTGATCATGTTCTTGACCCAGTGTTTTTTATTGCTGAAAAACTAGGTTTTCAGATAATAGCTTTAACTGCCCATACTGAAGGGAAATTTATTAGAAATTATTTTCCTGTTGTATATAGTTTGAAACTAAGGGAAGCAAATAGAGAAGGAAACCTAATAATAGATAAAGAAAAGGAAATAAGCCATATCTTTTTTAAAGATAATGCTCCAGATTCATTGATGCGACTAGAAGATACTGAACAAATGACATTGTTTTAGGGAGAATATATATTTAAAAAATACAGATACTAGATATGAAGCTATAAAAATAATTAATGGAGGTAGTTTTATATGCAAAATAAAAATGCCCGTCAGCAGGTACAGGATGTATATTCTCAACTTAAAACTTGTAGAGACAATCTAAATCAAGCAATACAATCGGTGGAAAAACAGGAAAATAAAGTTCAAATACAAAGTACTTTAGGAGCAATAGATAACGCATTATCAACAGCTAATAGAACCCTTTCAAATTATAAAGAGTAATATAAAAACCAGATGATTTAAATCATCTGGTTTTTATATTACTCTTTATAGTGTTTTATTTAGGAAAATTAAGTTACTGGAGATTCTGTATCAAGTCATTGTAGAATATATATTAGGTTACTGTAGGTTGTATATTAAGTTACTGTAGGGTGTATATTAAGTTACTGTAGCATACATATTAAGTTGTTGGGGGATTCGTAATCCCCCAACTAATATTTGCATAAATAGAAATTTTATTGTTCACAAAAAGCATATATATATTTATACTCACTATGCTTGTTTTAATGCATAAAATATAAATGAGAAGAAGTAAAAAAATATAGGAGATGATTAGATGAATTATTATAGATGTCCAAACCAAATGCCTATGCCTATTATGCCAAGGGAAAGAGATTGCTATGGTCCCGATAATAGAACAACCATAGTGGAGCCCGACGTGATGAAAACTTTAAAAAGTGTAAAGGGAAAAAGAATGGTGATAGAGACAGTTAGGGGAAGTGTAGAAGGAATATTAGAAGATGTTAAAGTTGACCATATCGTTATAAAATCGGTTTGCAGTAAGTCAAGATTTTTTATTAGAATACAGGAAATAGTATATGTTATGCCTATTTAGATATTTTTAGGAAAGTCCATTGCTAAATTCTTAGCAATGGACTTTCTTCTTTTCTTAAGAAATTTGTAAGAAATATATCTGTTTTTCGTTAAAAAATATTTATTAACAAATGTTATAATTATACATGAAAGGAGGGGGATAAATGAAGAAATACAATGTGTTAGTAGTAGATGATGACAAGGAAATAAGGGATGCAATAGAGATATATCTTAAAAACGAGAATTTAAAGGTATATAAAGCAAAGGATGGTATAGATGCACTGGAGGTATTAAATGAAAAGGACATTCATGTTATATTAATGGATATTATGATGCCCAGGATGGATGGTATGAAGGCCACATTTAAGATTAGAGAAGATAAAAACATACCCATTATTATTTTATCGGCAAAATCTGAGGATACAGATAAGATATTAGGTCTTAACATGGGGGCAGATGATTATATAACAAAGCCATTTAATCCCTTAGAGCTTGTTGCAAGGGTAAAATCCCAGTTAAGGAGATATACAAGTCTTGGAAATTATAATAAAAATAATGATGAAATAAAAGTGGGGGGACTTACATTAAATAAAAAGACAAAGACTATATTTGTGGACAATGAAGAAGTAAGATTGACCTTTACTGAATATAAGATCATGGAACTGCTTATGGAAAATAAGGGTAGGGTATTTTCTATAGAAGAGATATATGAAAAAGTTTGGAATGAGCCCTATTATAATTGTGAAAATACAGTATCGGTACATATAAGAAGAATTAGAGAGAAGATAGAAGTAAATCCTAAAAATCCAGAATATTTAAAGGTGGTGTGGGGAATTGGATATAAAGTTGAAAAGTAAAAAAGCCTATATTGTTCTTGTTATATTGGTCTGTTATATATTATCTTTAACATTAGTAATGGGATTTGATATTTTAGATTATAGGGAGTATATATTTAGCAATCCTTATTTTGATAGCTATAGATTTGAGAAAGAGATGCTTGTATATTTAAATGATATTAAAAGGTATCATACAGAGTTTAAAAACTATCCTTTAGACCCTAACAGTGAAAATTTAGATATTAAAGAAGTAAAAGAATTATATGATAATAAGATAAAGTTACAAGAGGAATATACTAAAAATAAATATAATTCTTTGATAAAAGAAGCAGCTAGTAATGGTGATATAGAAGAACTAGATAGATTAACAAATAAGAGGGATGAAGAATTAAAAAATAATCAACCGATTATTGAGAGAATTAAAGCAGAATATAATAATGAAAAAGCTAAGATAATAGAAAAAATGAATATGGAATATGAGACCGTAAAGGGGAATATTAATTTTAGAGACGATTTTATAAAATATTATATAGAAGACAAAAGGAATAATGAAGTTTATAGCAATATAGACAATTTTAATAAAAACAATAAAGACGATTATTTATACGTTGGCAGATTTCCAACCTCTTATGGAAATGGGTCCAATATATATGAATTAAATAAAGAGTTTAGTAATTTAAGTTGGGAAGGTTATTTTATAGTGCCTAAAAATCCAATTGGATACAACTATATTTATGAAGATTATAAACGTCAACAATCCATAGGATATAATGTTAAAGTTGAAACTATGATGTTTGTAATATTTATTATAATGTTTGCATTATTGGTTAAATATTTAAGAAAAAACTCAAGAGAAATAGATTTTATTACATCTTTAAGAAAATTATATAGAAAAATTCCCTTAGACTTAAGGGTTGGAGTATTTATTATATATTCTATATTTACTATTTTGATAATAAGGGACTTAGATTTATGTTATTATTTAGATTTATTTTTAGATTTTATATATGTAACATTTATTGCCGTATATATGTTATATTTATTTATCAATATAAAAGAAATCGTGTATCTAAATAACAATAAAAGGGAATTTAAAAATGAAATAAAAAGAACCTTAATATATAGGATTAAAGGTCTTCTAAATGATAGTTTTAGTAATAAAAGTATATTATTTAAAATAGCTATAGTGTTAATTGTTACTGTATTTTTAGGTGTTTTTGTTACATTTGCATTAATAGAATCCTATTATGATGCTGCTCTTATATTGGGATTTTTGTCTATAGTATTTTATTTGCTAGTTATGGTACCTTATATTTTAAAAAAGATAGCCAATATAAATAAAGTGATAGAAGGAACTAAAATTATATCTTCTGGAGATTTAGACTATATGATAGAAGTTAAAGATAAGGGGAAAGTTGGTGAATTGTCAAATTATATAAACTCTATAAAAAGTGGATTAAGGGAATCCTTAGATAGTAGAATGAAAAGTGAAAGGTTAAAATCTGAGCTTATAACAAATGTATCCCATGATTTGAAAACACCATTAACATCAATAATAAACTATGTGGACTTACTTAAACAGAAAGATTTATCAGAGGGTGAAAGAAAATCATATATTGAGATACTCAATAGAAAATCTCAAAGGCTTAAAGTATTAATAGATGATCTATTCGAGGCATCAAAGTTAAGTAGTGGTGATATTAAATTAAATATAGAAGAGGTAGATTTAGTATCATTATTAAATCAAGCATTAGGAGAATATAATGAAAAAATAAAAAATTCATCATTAGACTTTAAGATAGATATAGGGGGTAAAAAAATACACTCCAATCTTGATGGAAAGAAAACATGGAGAGTGTTTGATAATCTTATTAATAATGCTATTAAATATTCAATGAAAAATACTAGAGTGTATATGTCTTTAAAAGAAGAAGGGAATAAAGTAGTATTTACTATTAAAAATATATCGGCCCAAGAATTAAACTTTGATGTAGATGAGATATTTGAGAGATTTAAAAGGGGAGATAAGTCAAGGAATATAGAAGGTTCTGGCCTTGGTCTTGCAATAGCTAAAAGCATAGTGGAGTTACATGGGGGGACTCTAGACGTAAAAATAGATGGAGATTTATTTAAAGCAATTGTAAAATTTAATAAAAAATAAAGCTAAGACAAAGGGACTGTCCCTTTGTCTTAATTTTTAACTTTCTTTTTCTATTTTTTCAATAGAAAATCCTGAGTAGCCTAAAAGTACAGCTATTACTGGGTTTATTATATTAAAGAAAGCATAGGGGGCATAAGCAAATGGATGTACCCCTAATGTTGTATACATATAGGCTCCACCACTATTCCATGGTATTAGACAAGAGGTGATAGTTCCTCCATCTTCTAAGGTTCTAGATAGATTCTTTGGATGGAGACCCTTATCATCATATATCTTCTTATACATTCTTCCTGGAATAACTATTGCTAAATATTGATCTCCAGCAAGAATATTAGTAGCTATACAAGTTAGTATTGTGGCTAAAATAAGGGAGCCTGTGCTATTTGCAAGGGCTAATATCTTTTCAGCAATAGCAACTAACATACCGGATTTTTCTAAGATTCCACCAAAGGCCATAGCACACAATATAAGGGATATGGTCCACATCATATTGTTAAGTCCACCATTATTAAGTAGACTATCAACAGCTTCAACACCTGTATCTGAAGAAAAGCCATAGTGAGCAGCTTTGATGATTTCTGTCATGCCAGCTCCTTGGAATATAAATGCAAATATACCTCCAAGTATTGTACCTCCTATTAATCCAGGTATAGCGGGAACCTTTAAAAAAACCATAATTATAACTAAAAGAGGAGGTAATAACAAAAATGGCGATATTGTAAATTGAGAAGTTAATCCGTTTAAGATTACATTTATTGACTCAGTATTTATGGTGCTGTTAGCATATTTTATTCCTAAAATTCCGTAAATAATTAAAGCTATTATATAACTAGGTGCAGTTGTATATAACATATGCTTAATATGTTCAAATAAATTTGATCCTGCCATTGCAGGGGCTAAGTTTGTAGTGTCTGAAAGGGGAGACATTTTATCTCCAAAATATGAACCGGATATAATGGCACCAGCCACAACAGGCAATGGAATATCTAATCCTTGACCGATACCTATAAGGGCAATTCCCACTGTCCCAGCAGTAGTCCATGAACTTCCAGTTGCTATAGATACTACGGAACATATTAATGCTGTAGCTATTAGAAAAAAGCTAGGAGATAATATCTGAAGTCCATAATAAATCATTGTTGGAACAACCCCTGATAGTATCCATGTACCTATTATCATACCTATTATTGCTAAAATTAGAATTGATCCCATGGACATTTCTATAGTTTCTATAATACCTTCCCTTAGCTCATTCCATGAATAACCAGTTAACATTGCTATGAGTACAGCTACTATTGTGGAAGCGATTATTGGAATTTGAGGATCTCCACCCCAATATTGCAAAGTAAGAAATAGAGATACAATTAGAAATAGAACTGGTATTATTGCTAGTTTAAATGATATTTTTTTTCGATCCATATAATACGTCCTTTCTACTTAATTTTTAAAAAATTCGAAAATATTAAATTTATTTAACATTATATCATTTATTCGACAAAAAACAAGTTAAAACAACAAGAAAATGATGTTATTTTTTACTAAAACAATGAAATTGTAAATTAATATAAAAAGTTATAAGATTAGTATTAATATTAAGTCCTATATTTATAAGTATAAATCTTAAAAATGGTATTAGTAATTAAAGGGATAGGTAATATGGTATTTAATATGACTCTTGACAAAAATATTATATATTATATAATTACATTAACAATGTTAATAATATTAACGTTGTTAATAAAAAAGCAAAATAATGATACAAATATTAAAAAACTGGAGGAGAGGAATGGGAAATAAAGAAATCCAAAAACAAAGGAAGATGAAATACTTTATAGAATCAGCAAAGGAAATCATTAAAGAAGATGGTATTAAAGGGGTTACGGCAAGAAAAGTTGGACAAAGAGCTGGGTATTCATATGCTACTATATATAATTATTTCAATGATTTAAATACCCTATTAGCTTATTGTGCTTTTGATTTTCTTGAGGACTGTTATAAGTATTTAATTAGTTTTAAAGATGAGACAAAAGATGCTAAAGAACAAGTAATATCTTATGCATTAGCATATTTTAGATACTTTGCTGAAAATCCTGATATCTTTCATCTTATATTTATAGAAGAATTAGGAGAGCTACCTGAGGAACTTGTAAATAGTAGACCCTCAGTGGCTAAGCATCTTAGAGATAGTATTGTAAAATGCGCAGATGAAGGTTATGTAAAAAAAGAAGATGTTGATTTATTGGGAGAATTAATTACATCATCTATCCATGGGAAACTATTATTCTTTTTAAAAAGAAGTCCCGTAGAAGAGGGAGACGAAATAGTAACTTCTATTAAAAATGAGTTAGATGCTTTTATTAAGGAGCAGTAATGGTTAGTTGTTAATGTTATATAAATAGGGGAGGATATGTTGTGAAATCTAGAAAAACTGTAATTTTTCTTGTTACTTTAATTATTATATTATCATCCATATCATCTATAGTAGGGATTTTTTCAAATGATGGTAGTGGAACATATGAGTTTGAGTCAATAAGGAATGAAAAGGTTGAAATTTATGGAAAAGGTCTATATAAAAATGATTCTAAATCAATGGTTGCCCAAGGAAAGGCTCAGGATATTGTGACTTTGGTAATAGGCATTCCTTTGCTTATAATATCTTTATACTTATCTCTAAAAAAATCACTAAAGGGTAAATTATTATTAACAGGTACCTTAGGATATTTTCTATATACTTACATGTCCTATGTATTCTTATGGATGTATAATCCTTTCTTCATAATATATGTAATACTTATGTCTATAAGTTTTTTCGCCTTTATATTATTAATGGTGTCATTTGATTTAGAAAGATTACCTTCTTATTTTAGTAAAAAATTACCTATAAGGTTCCTTGGGGGTTTCCAGATATTTTTCGCTATAGCTATTAGTATGCTTTGGATTAAAAGAATTCTTACACCAATTATAAACGAGACAACCATTGTGGGACTAGAACACTACACTACTTTAGTTATTCAGGCGATGGATTTAGGTTTTTTAGTTCCTGCTGCATTTTTGTCTGGAGTTTTATTGTTAAGAAAAAAGCCTTTAGGGTATCTCCTATCTTCTATAATAATTATGAAGGGCATCACTATGGCTACTGCAATTACAGCTATGATAATTGGTCAAGCTTACATGGGGATAGAAGTAACGTTAATGGAGATAGTTATTTTCTCTACTATTAGTCTGTTTATAGCATATTCATTGATTTTACTTTTAAAGAATATCAAAGACAAATAGTTATATATAATTAAGGAGGGAAATTAATTGAAAAGTTTAATTGTATTTAGTACTAAATGTGGAACAACTGAAAAGTGTGCAAAACTTATTAAGAAGGGTTTAAATGGGGAAACAGATTTGGTAAATTTAAGGGAGCAAAAATGTAAAGACATAGATAGTTATGACAATATACTTATCGGGGGAAGTGTATATATAGGAAAAATAAGAAGTGATGTAAAGGAATTTGTAGAAAAGAATAAATCATCTTTAAGAAATAAAAATATAGGGTTATTTGTGCTATGTCAAGATGAAGGGGAGAAGGCAATAGGGTATATCGATAATAATTTTCCTGATGATATAGTTAAGGGGGCATTTATCAAAGAACATCTAGGACATGAGATCAATTTAGACAAAATGGGTTTTCTAGATAGAACTCTTTGTAAAAAAGTATTGAAGGTAAAAGAAAGCTATTCAAAATTAAATGATGAGGCAATAGGCAGAGTTGTTGAAGAAACAAATATAAGAATAAAAAACTAGAGTTATTATTGACAAGAAAAAACTGGTAGAATACAATTGGATTAACAGTGTTAAATAAGTAGATCTAGGGAGGGCAAGTGGATGAAAAATTTAATCATATTTAGCACCAAATGTGGTGCCAGTGAAAATTGTGCCAAGTTTATTAAGAAGGATCTAAAGGGGGAAACAGATTTAATAAACTTAGGTACTGAAAAGTGTAGTGATATAGATAGTTATGATAATGTGATTATTGGTGGAGGTATCTATGCAGGAAAACTCAAAAGTGAGATAAAAGACTTTGTAGAAGAGAATAAGGAATCTTTAAAGAATAAAAATATAGGTTTGTTTATTTTATGCAGAGAAGAAGGAGATAGGGCACAGGAATATATAAAAACTAATTTTCCAGAAGAAATAGCTAAAAAGGCTTTTGTAAAAGAACACCTTGGACATGGGCTTAATTTAGATAGACTAAATTTTATTGAAAAACTGTTATTTAGAATAGTATTTAAGGTAAAGGAAAGTTCTTCAGAAATAAATCATGATGGAATAAAAAGAATAGTTGAAAAAACAAATTTAAGCTTTAATAATTAAAGATTAAATTGTAAATAATAAATTTAAGGCTAGCAACAGAAGTTTCGCATCTCAAAAATTTTAATGGGCGATAGCCCTTGGATTTACAAGATTAGATTAAGATAAGGTAGAAATCAATAAATTCCTATTTTTACTGGAAATTTTGAAATAAATCTTTACAAAA
>NZ_JBAKFX010000052.1:0-27783 GCF_037577855.1 Dethiothermospora halolimnae
TTGGTCTTAATTTTATCTTGTCAATAAAATTGTACCCTATTTTTGGGGGGTGGCAAGTATTTTATATATAAATTTGTAAAAATAAAGGTTTTGTCAAGGTTTTTTGATAAAACTTTTGACAAAACCAAATAACTATAGGAGGTGTAACAATGAAAAAAATATTTACCCTAATTATAATGTTTTTATTAGTCACCACTATAATTTCCTGTGGTTCCAACACAGACTATACTAAAGAATTTTCCTATTTACCTAAATATGAAAATATGGAACTAGAAAAAGTAATAGAGCCAAATAATGATAGCGAGTACTCAACTGCTACATACATAATTAGTGATGCAAATAGAGAAGCTGTTATGGAAGGATATGAAAAAGTATTACACAGTGATAATTGGAAAACAACATATGATAATAAACCCAATTTAATAACTGTAGAGAAGGAGGAGCATGAAGCTACTATAATGGCCTACCAAGAAGAAAATAATGTTAAACTGGCCATAGCTATAAAATAAATTTTACAATAATATCACTTGACATTAAAAGCTTTTCATGTGAATATTTAGATGTAACACTAAATATTCGTAACTTCAAATTGATTTGAGGTTACATTTTTGTATTTTAGCAAAAGAAGGTGGTATTATTTCAAATAGTATAATTAATTTTAAGGAAAGAAAAGAAGCTATTTTAGAAAGAAGACATTTTATAGAAAATTATAAAAAAGAAAAATCTAAGATAGAAATAAAGAAAGAACTAATGCCTTTAGTATTAGAGTCATTAAAAAGTGAAATTGAAACCTTAAAACAAACCTACGTAGATCTAGAGGATGATCAGTTTCATCTAAATAAAGACTTTAGTAAAGATGATGTTTTAAAAAGTATTATTGAAGACATTGATTTTTATAAAACAACACTTCAAAATCTTAGTACCCTATACGAAGATACTACAAAAGATAGCTATATAATAATGCTTGACTTTGATGGGTTAGAAAAATTTTCAATGGCTGTAGATCCTATATACTTACAAGAATATATATTTGATTCTAATGATGAAAAGGCAGAAAGTAAATTAATTGAAAACTATAATGATTTATCAGACTTTTTTAATTTGATAAATGATTTATATTGGCAAAGGTTAAAAGTTATTAATCCAAAAATCAAAAGGAAATAAAAAAAGAGATATCCCCTTAGGGGATATCTCTTTTTTTATTTCCTTTTGTAACTGCTCCCGTTCACTTATTTAAATACTTATCTATATCTTTTCATTGTAATTCAGCTGACTTTTTTCTACAATAACTAACAAAATATACTCCTTATGTAAACTACAATTACATTGAAGGGGGTGATATTATGTCAGAAAAAGAAAAAATAGAAAGAGAAATAGAAGTTCTTAGATTATGTTTAAATGTACTTATTAGGACTAAAAAAGGTAATATGTTAGATGGAGATGTAATAAAAGCTAGTCAATTACTTGACGATGCTATTACTGAGTATCTAAAACTATTAAATGATGAAAACTAAAAATCAATTATCAACTTACCTTATATGTATATAAAATCCATTCTTGATTCTATATACATATAATTACTTCATATGGTGTATGTTTACATACACCATATGAAGCCCTTCATAAACGAAAAAAAAGCTTATGCATATGCATAAGCTAGTATAAGAAAGCTTTTTACAAGCTAGGAAGCCCAAATTTCATCATCTGATGGTACTTCTTTATCTTCTTGGAGAAGACCTATTCTAGAAATATTTAATAAATGCTTAAATGTAAAGTTCTCAGAAATTGAATTATTTCCCCAAGATCCACAACCCAAAGTAGTTGTTGGTGAGAAGCCATTTGTCAAGCTTCCACCGGCTGTTGTTGCTGATGGAGCATTAACAACGAGTCTTGATACACATAAACTTTTTCCTACCTTCTCTATGTTTTCTAAACTCTCAGAGTGTACAGCTGCACTATGTCCATTTCCCTCTAACTCCAAATTAGTCTTTGCGATATTTATTGCTTCATCTATATCTTTATATATAAATGTAGACATTACTGGACACATTTTTTCTCTACATAAATCGTCTTCTTCACCTATTCCATCTGCCTCTAACAATATAATTTTAGTGTCCTTAGGAATGTTAACCCCTGCCATTTCTGCTATTTTTGATGTAGACTGTCCCACCACATCCTTGTTCATATGTCCACCTTTAAATATTGTTTTCCTTAGTTTATCCTTTTCTTCAGGATCTCTAACTAGATAACATCCCTGATCTTCAAAGGCTTTAATTACATCTTCATAATCATCTTCATGGGCTATTATAGTCTGTTCCCCTGAACAAATAATACCATTATCAAAGCTTCTACCTGTTATTATCTTCGAAGCTGCATCATAAAAATCTATATTTCTATCCACTATCACTTGTACATTTCCTGCACCGACTCCAAAGGCTGGCTTACCACTGGAATATGCTGCCTTAACCATGCCCATACCTCCAGTCGCCACTACAACATCAACTGATTTCATTAATTCATTTGTCTTTTCTATAGATGGCTCCTCTATTATTTGAATTAAATTTTCAGGCGCATTTAGTTCCTTTAATTTTTCATTTATCAATTCTACTGTTTTTCCACTACATTTTTTAGCCCTTGGATGTGGGGCTATAATTATTGAATTTCTTCCCTTTAATGCAAACATTGCGTTACACATCGGTGTAACTATAGGGTTTGTCGTAGGAGTAACTGCCCCCACTACTCCTATTGGTTTAGCTATTTCTATTACATTACTTTCTTCGTCCCTATTTATAACTCCCACTGACTTTTTACTCTTAATATCATTCCATATAACTCTAGCCTTACCTTTATTTTTAGCTACCTTATCTTCATAAACCCCCATTCTTGTTTCATCTACTGCCATTCTTGCTAACATTTCCGCATTATCATAAACTACCTTTCCTATAACCCTTACTAATTCATCTACCTGCTTTTGATCATATTGTTCAAATCTCTGTTGTGCAACCTTAGCTTTTTTAATCATTTCTTGTATCATTTTGAAAGCCCCCTTAGTTTTTTTATTATACTAAGCAACAATATTATATAATTGAGAATTGACAATTAAATGTGGATTTAGTCACTTCGTTCCTAAAAGATTATATTTCAAATCAGCTTTAGCTGATTTGTACCTTAACTCTCCACTCTCTATTATCAACTGTCAACTTTTTTAATTACCGGAGAGTGAATTCCCCTCTGCGAAACTTATATCTTTTTTCTTTGATTTACCTAAATACCCGTAGCGTCGAATTCATTCGACGGTTTCCTTATCTATTCTTTATTCTCTATTATCTATTCTTTAGTTTTTAATAAAGCCTTCCATATATCCCTTTAATCTCTTCCCTTGAAAGTTCAACATAATTATTAGCTAATAACCTTTGTTGACTCTCAAGTACACTATCTGTAAATAATTCTATCTCCTCTTCAGCCATGCCATATGTTCTTAATTCATTTTTAGAAAGTAATTTACCTAAAACTTCTTCAACCCTGTCATAAACTTTTTCTTCATCCACATTAAGAATATTAGATAGTAATTCGTTTATTTCTTTAATACTTCCATTAGGATTTTTCCTATTATACTCTTTAAATACTTCAGTAAAGAATTGATAGTTTGCCTCACCATGGGGAACGTGATATTTACCTCCCAATGGATAGGATAGTGCATGTACTGCCCCTACTCCTGTATTACCAAAGGCTATTCCAGCATAGTTACTTGCTATTAATATATCTTCTAACCTTTCAAACCTATAATCTTCTCCCTTTTCTATAATATTTAAATATACATCAAATATAGTTTCTATAGCCTTTTTACTATACAATTTAGAATAAGGATTTGATTTAGGAGATACATATGATTCTATTGCATGTATTAAAGCATCTATGGAGCTATATACATAAAATTTATAAGGAAGTCCTTTTAAAAATTCAGGTATTAATATAGCATCATCTGGAAATAACTGTTCTACAGCAAGGCCCATTTTAGTACCCTTTGATTTTAACTCAGCTATTGATATATTGGTAACTTCACTACCTGTACCACAGGTTGTTGGAATGGCAATTAAGTCCTTATCTTTTATTAGATCTATCTTCTTCTCAAAGGCATCCACCACATTATCTAAATCTTTTAAAACTAGTAATTTAGCTATATCTAAAACTGTTCCTCCACCCACAGCTATTATCCTATTAAACTCCCTTTTTTTAGCCTCTTTTAATATGGCATTCATCATTTCATCCGATGGTTCTCCCTGACCAAAATCCTCCTGCATAATAAAGTTAGCATCTAAATTTAATTCTTTCATAAAAGGTTCATATAAAAATCTATTTGTTAAAACCACATCTTCACTTGATATATTAAACTCTTCGGCGAATTCTCTAAAACTATCAAAGCTATGGATATTGGTTTTTAGTTTAAATAATTCCATAAATATCTCCTTTCTTTCTAAGGCTTACTACTTAAATCTCTTATTATATTCCACCTCTAATTCTTTCCTAAAGTCTGGGTGGGCTATGTTTATAAGAGCCTTTGCCCTTTCCTTTAAAGTTTTACCCCTTAAATTTGCTATTCCGTATTCCGTAACAATATAATGAACATCGTTTCTTGAAGTTGTAACTGCACTTCCTTCTGTTATAAAGGGAACTATTCTTGATATCCTTCCCTTTGAGGCCGTTGATGGTATAGCTATTATAGATTTCCCTTCCCTAGCCATACTGGAGCCCCTAACATAATCAACCTGGCCCCCTACTCCACTAAATTGATTAAGTCCTATACTTTCTGAAACAACTTGACCCATCAAGTCCACTTGTATACATGAATTAATAGATATCATTTTATCATTTTTCATAATAGTACATGGATGATTTACATAGTCTACAGGATATAATTCAACACTGGGATTATTATCAATAAACTCATATAGCTTTTTACTTCCCATTAAAAATGTTGATATCATTTTATTTTTATGAAGAGTCTTAGCCTTTCCGTTTATAACACCTTTCTCTATAAGTTCTAAAACTCCATCAGAAAACATTTCTGTATGAACTCCTAAATCTTTCTTTTCTCCTAAGGACATTAAGACTGCATCGGGAATAGCACCTATTCCCAACTGTAATGTTGAGCCATCATCTATTAATTTTGCACAATTTTCTCCTATCTTCTTTTCCACATCTCCAATATTTGGAGCAGGTAATTCATAAAGTTCATTTGATGTTTCTACTATATAATCAATATCAGATATATGGATAAAATTTTCTCCCATAACTCTAGGCATCTTATCATTTACTTCTGCTATTACTATATCTGCAGCCTCTGTGGCTGGCTTAGTATAGTCACAGGATACTCCAAAGCTACAATATCCATGATTATCCGGTTTACTTAATTGCACTATTGCAACATCAACTTTAAAGTTCTCTTCTTTAAACAGCCTTGGAACTTCATAGAAAAAACATGGGGTGTAATCGGCTCTACCTTCTTTTATAGCCTTCCTTGAATTTCCTCCTACAAATATTGCATTATGTCTAAAATGGGGTTCCATATCTTCATTCATATATTTCCCTTCTCCTAAGGAAAGCATATGAACTATTTCTACATTCTTAAATTTTTCTTTATTGTCCACCATGGCATCTATAACATCCACAGGTGTCCCAGCGGCATGACCTAAAACCACACGAGAATTAGATGCTATCTTTAATGCCGCTTCTTTTTTGGATAATAATTTCCTATTATATAACTGTCTCCAACCCATACTTTCACCCCCGCTACTATATATTTGTTATTTTTTTAACTATCTTTATTAAAAATGACTTCTGTTTATTTTCTTAATTATGGACTTTTATAAAATTAACAATGGACCATTGACAGTTGACAATTAGAGGTGATTTTAGTCACTTTGTTCCTAAAATATTATATCCAAATCAGCTTCAGCTGATTTGTACCTTAATTGTCCACTGTCCACTATCAATTCTCCATTATTTTTTCAAAATATTTCTAGCCACATCTAACAATCCTTCATCTACCTGATTTACCAATATCACTTCTTCTATATCGGGAATATCTTCCTTTATAGCCCTTTCAACCAGTGTTTCCATGGTCATTTGAGCTCCTGGGCATCCTTTGCAGGAGCCTAGAAAGCTTACCTTTACAACATTATCTTCAACGGATAAAAGCTTTATATCTCCATTATGCTCACTTAGTGGTGTTCTTATTTTATTGTCAATTATGCCTTCTATTTTAGTATAAAGCTTATTATTCATCTATTTCACTCCAGTTATTTATTTTTGGTCTCATCTATCTTGGCTATTTTCTTAGCTAATTCTTTCTTTCCTTCTATATTACCCTGTCTAGCTATCATAATTCTTTGGGCCTGAGGTGAACCGGCTCCGTGCATAGATTCTGTTCTATACCCCACTGCAGCTGTTCCAAGGGTTAGGTTTTCAACGAGTCTTAATATTCTCATTCTATTTTCTGTAGCAACTCCAGATTTAGCCTTAAAGTACTTCTTCATATATTCTCCTATTTCCGGGTGATTAAAATCCTTTTCAGATGGTAATGTAACCATTAGTCCTCCAGCTATATCCTCTGCTAGTCTTGCTATTTCATAAGGATATCTAGTTACATTTTGCTTACATATATTAGCAAGTAATAAGTCTATCTCATAGTTACCGGACATTGTCTCATGTCCCTCAGATGAACAAGCTATACCACAACAATAAAGGGTTTCATTTAGATGAGTCATCTCTATGAGTTTATCCTTTATGTGACTTGCCTTAGGTACTCCATTATATTCTGCAGCTAAAGCAGCAGCACCTATTAATACATCACCAACTCCAACTTTACATCCACCATAGGACTGTCTATGATATCCTGCAAATCTTTCCACTAACATTCCTGCAAACTGATACTCTCCACAAAGGAATATTCTATCATTAGGTACAAATACATCATCAAATATTACTAAGGCTTCGTGGCCTCCAAATTCACTGTTACCTAAATCTATATCTGCCCCTTCTTCTAATTTTCTAGCATCACATGACTGTCTACCATATACCATAATTACACCATCTGCATCACTTGGTACAGCAAAGGATACTGCATAGTCCTTATCATCTTCCCTCATTGCTATAGTTGGCATAACTAGATGTTCATGGGAATTAAGGGCACCTGTTTGATGGGCTTTAGCTCCCCTGACTACTATACCGTCTTCCCTTCTTTCAACTATTCTTAAGAACATATCAGGATCTTCTTGCTTAGATGGTGAAAGACTTCTATCCCCTTTAGGATCTGTCATAGCTCCATCTACCGTTAAGTCATTGTCTTGAACATATTTCATGTATTTCTTAAAGTTTTCATGATATTTAGTTCCACATTCTTTATCTATTTCATAAGTGGTACTATATACAGCATTAAATGCATCCATACCAACACATCTTTGGAAACAAGAAGCTGTTTTTTGTCCCACTAGTCTTTGCATTTTAACTTTGTTTTTTAGATCTTCTGTGCTTTGGTGAATATGACAAAAGCGATTTACAACTTCTCCTGTTAAATGAGATTTAGCAGTCATTACATCCTTATATTCATCCTTTTGTGCCAATTCATAGGTCATGGCTATTGAATTAAGGGATGGTCTGATAACCGGATGATCTACTGGATTGTCTATTAACTCCCCAAATAAATAAACCTTCAAATCCATTTCTCTTAAACTCTCAATGTACTGCTCCTTTGTCATTAAAGCCACTAAAATCATCTCCCAATTTAAATATTTTAAAAATTATTGAAAAGGTTTTCATTCGTTCTAACTATTTAAGGGATTATAATCCCTTGAATAAATTTTTTATATAGTTAATTTCTTATCTTTAACCACAGTATAAACGTTCTAATTCCCAAAAATCAAGAATATGATATTTATTTAACAATATTGTTTATTCATAAATAATATTTGCAAAAGTGAAACAGAACCATTATCCTACAATAAGCTATATATCTGTCTAGATGTAATAAGTTGGGGATTACGAATCCCCCCAATAATTAACCTTCAATCCTAGAAAAAAATAAAAGCTGTTTCATTTTTGAAACAGCTTTTAATCTTGATTCTCTCCTGCTCTATATTATTATACCAGAAAATAAATTCCCTTCTACATCATCAAAGTTTCTAACTACATCCAAACCCTACTTCCGTTTTTGCTTCTTCAATAAGTTGGAACTTAATATGTCTATTAGCCTGTTGACAAAGTAATAAAAAATGGGAGCCGTTTCTTTATATTTTCCAAATCCGAGGATTAGCGGACATTTTTTATTACTTTGTCAATACTCGGCGAAAAAACAATATTACTTTTCATATCTCATTCTCTTTCTAACAAAGGTAGATGGTGATATCCCTAAAGCTTTAGATGCATCCCTTACATTTCCATATTTATCAAAGGCTTTTTTTATTAGTTTCTCTTCTAATAAACCCGTTGCTTTTTTCAAATCCATAATATCATCATTTACATCTAATTTCATATCAACAGAATTTATATAATCAGGTAAATCTGATTCTAATATAACTCCATCATTAGCCATAACGTAGACCCTCTCAACCATATTTTTAAGTTCTCTAACATTTCCTGACCATTTGTAACTATATAATGTCCTATAAACTTCCTTAGAAAAACCTTTTCTTGTTCCATATTTTTTATTCAGTTTTTCTAAAAAATGTTCTGCTAAAGGAATTATATCTTCTTTTCTATTTCTAAGGGGTAGTAATTCTATTGGAACAACATTAAGTATATAAAATAAATCTTCCCTAAATCCACCATTGGCCACCATATCTTCTAAATTTCTGTCAGTAGAAACTATTATTCTTACATTTATATCTATTAATTTGGATGCCCCTACTCTTTGTATCTGTTGTTCTTGTAAAGTCCTTAAAAGTTTTGCCTGTATTGAGTTAGGTAGTATTTCTATTTCTTCTAGAAAAATTGTCCCCCCCTCAGCCAGTTGAAAGGCACCAATTTTATCATTTTTATCATCACCTATACAATTCCCCGCTTCACACCCAAATAGTTCAGCTTCCATAAGACTTTCCGGTATGGCACCACAATTTACTTTTATAAACGGTTTTTCATTTCTACCACTTTTTTTATGGATATACTTAGCCATTATCTTCTTGCCCGTACCTGGCTCACCTTTAATTAAAACTGTAGTATCATATTTAGATACCCTATTTACCTTTTCTATAATTTCCCTTGATTTATGATCTTTAACTATAAGGCATTCATTATCTATAATCTGCTTTCTCATTTCCTTTAATTCTAAATAATATTTGTCTGCTATTTTTTTACTTCTTTCAACCTCTGCCCTTAATTCTATAAGTTCTGTTACATCCCTTACATTGGTTACAACCAATTCTATTTTCCCATCTTCGTCAAATACAGGAGTTCCCGTCGCCAATATTGTCTTACCTGTACTGAGTTCCTGTTGTATAGTAGTAGTTTTTTTATTTTTAAGTACTAATAATGTACATGATTTAGATATATATTTATCCTGTACCAGTTCATACATGGTTTTCCCTATGAAATTTTCCCTACTAAACCCTGTTATTCGTTCATATGATTTATTAACTTTAAGGGTTTTAGCTTCCCCATCGGTTATATAGATACCATCATATGAAGATTCTATTACTGCATCTAATTTTTTAGAAATCCTTCTCATGTCTTGTAATTCATCCCACATCGCTTTGCTACAATCCCTACATAGCTTTTCCACTTTGATGTCTCTAGAGACACTTAAATTTTCCAAGGATTCCTCATTCCTTTCATATGGTAAATAATAATCTTCGTTAAAAGAATAACATATATTTATATACATCTCAATAACATTTATTTTAGAAAGCATACTGTTGGGGGATTACGAATCCCCCAACAACAAAAGAGATCTACTAATCTTCTAAAAGCAACAAAGATCTACTAATCTTCTAAAAGCAACAAAGACCTACCAATCTTCTAAAAGCAAAAAATATCTACCAACCCCCTAAAAGCAAAAGTGACCTATTAATTTCAACCACAAATCAACAACAACATTACTATATATTTATTTCTAAGGAAACGGGACAATGATCACTTCCCATTACCTCTGAATGGATTTGTGAATCCACTAGAGAGTCCCTTAATATTTCCGATACTATAAAGTAGTCTATTCTCCAACCAGAGTTTCTTTCCCTGGCTTTTCTCATATATGACCACCAACTATAGGCACCTTCTTTATCTGGATAGAAATATCTAAATGTATCTATAAAGTTAGAATCTAAAAGCTCCGTCATCTTTCCCCTTTCTTCATCGGAAAAACCAGCATTTTTTTTATTATTTTTTGGATTTTTTAGGTCTATTTCATTATGGGCCACATTAAGGTCTCCGCATAAGATAACAGGCTTATTCTCATCTAATCCCTTTAGATAATTTCTAAAATCATTTTCCCATTCCATTCTATAGTCAATTCTTGCTAAACCTCTTTGTGAGTTCGGGGTATATACATTAACAAGATAGAAATCTTCAAACTCCAATGTTATAAGCCTCCCCTCTTGTTCATGTTTTTCTATTCCTATACCATATTTTACATTTAATGGCTCTTTTTTAGTGAATATAGCTGTACCAGAGTAACCTTTTTTAACAGCATAATTCCAATATTGATGATACCCTTTAAGTTCTAAGTCTATTTGTCCCTCTTGTAATTTAATCTCTTGAACAGAAAATATATCTGCATCCACTTCATTAAAATAATCTAAAAAACCTTTTTTCACACAGGCCCTTAGTCCATTTACATTCCATGATACTAATTTCATAAAAAACCTCCAAAATCTTTAATATTTTACCTATATTATTTTATTCTACAATAATGTTTTATACCCTCTTTTATATGGAATAAAGGCATGTTTTTACGACAAAAACCTAATATATTGGTGCCAGGCACCAATATATTAGGTTTTGTTATTAACTATTCTCTACCTAAGGTATACACATGTTTATAATCTGTATAACCAAATAATGGATTAGCTAATTCCTTTACATAGTTTCTTCTAAAGGTATTTGAACGGGTATGTCTAAATGGACTTACTATGGCATCTTCATAAACTAATATTTCTTCTGCCCTTTTAAAGTACTCTGCCCTTTTATCTTGGTCTGTTGTAGTTGCTGCCTTTATTAATAATGAATTAAACTCTTCATTATGCCATCCTATTTTGTAGTACCCTGTTTTTGAATGCCAGAATTCTAACATTGTAGATGGGTCATTATAATCCCCAAACCATCCACCATAGTAAATATCAAATTCATTATTATCAACTCTATCAAAGGCTATGTTCCACTTTAATAGGTCTAGTTTTATGTCTGTACCTAAAGTCTTATCTATAGATTGTTTAAACCACTCTGCCTCTTGTTTAGTTTTTTCAGTAGTTCCTCTAAATAGGATACTTACATCCATCTTAGCTGGGTCCGGATCTTCCCCTATTTCCTTCAATCCTTCTATTAATAATGCCTTCGGATCTTCTATATCTTCAACTAGTTTCTTAACGAAGTCATTTCCATCTACCTTTTCTGAATAGTTTTCATCACCTATACTAAATGTAGGTGGCATATATGAATGTGCAGGTGCATCTATTCCATTGGTAACCTCTTCTACATATTCACTTCTATCATATGCTGCTGAAAAAGCCCTTCTTATTTTTGTATTTTTAAAGTATTTATTATTTGCATTAAACATAAAGAAATCAACAGCTGCTCCCGGTTTCTTTATTACTTTGAAATCCCCTGTTTTTTCTAATCTATCCATCCATTCTGGTTTGCCAACTCCACCTGAATCTAAGTTTCCTTTATATAATGCCTGATAATATGCACTGTCCTCTTCCATTATAGTACCATTTATCTTTTCTATATAAACATGATCTTTATCCCAATAATGAGGGTTTTTCTCATATACCATTTTAGCACGGTGTACCCATTCTTTTAATACAAAGGGTCCATTGGATACTACTGTATCTGCCTCTGTACCATACTTATCACCATATTTTTCAGCTATATCTTTTCTTATAGGCTTTAACACTGGATAATAGGTAAGTTGCATAAAGTAAGGAACCGGCTCTTCTAGTTCAACCTTAAATGTATAGTCATCAACTGCAGTTAAACCTAGCTCATCTGCACTTCCATTACCTTCAGCAAAATCAACAGAGTTCTTTATTTTACCCTTTATAAACCACTGATATGGGGACGCAGTTTCCGGATCTAAAAGTCTTGTCCATGCATATACAAAGTCATGGGCAGTTACCGGTTCTCCATCACTCCATTTTGCATCTTCTCTTAAATGGAATGTATATACCCTTTCGTCTTCACTTACATCCCAGCTTTTAGCAACCCCTGGCTTTATCTCATCTGGGCCATCTTCATATGCCTGTATTCTTGTTAAACCTTCAAATAATCTAGTTTGTGGAGCCCATGAAGTATTTGAAGAAGTTCTAGTTGAATCTAGGGATTTAGGTTCATATACCCTAAAGTTTAAATATTGTTCTTTATCCATTTTAATACCATTTGCTTCTTTTGTATTACCATTATCTGCTGTAGTTTCACCGCTATCATTACTTCCGCTTTTAGTTGATGACTCTTCACCATTATCATCTCCACCACAACCAACTAATACCAGTGAAAATACTAATGTAATGGCCAATAAAATACTAATAATCTTTTTATTCATTCTTTTTTACCCCCTTATTTTTTTAGAGAATTAATGTAACATTGAATTAAACTTCAAGCTACTTAGGTCCTAGTTAACAATAAAACTTATATTGTTAATTCCCCCTTTCAAATTATTGTTGATGATTGGAAGATGTGTAGTCTCCCAAATAATTTATATTTTAATTTAATATAAATGACATGCTACATAGTGGTCCTTTTCTATTTCTTTCAACTTTGGAGTTTCCCTATAACATATATCCTTTACATATTTACATCTACTAGCAAATCTACATCCTGGCTTTGGATTTATAGGACTTGGTACTTCTCCTTCTAATTTAATTCTTTTCTTTCCCCTTGATACCGTTGGCTCTGGAACCGGTATAGCTGATAATAATGCCTTAGTATAGGGATGTAATGGGTTTTCATATAATTTAGTACTCTTAGTAATCTCAGCCATCTTTCCTAAGTACATAACTCCAACCCTATCGGATATATGTCTAACCATGGAAAGGTCATGGGCTATAAATAAATAGGTTAAGCCTAGCTCTTTCTGTAATTTTATAAGTAGATTAACTACCTGTGCCTGTATAGATACATCAAGAGCAGATATAGGTTCATCACAAACTATAAAATCCGGTTCCATAGCTAAAGCCCTAGCTATTCCTATTCTTTGTCTCTGGCCCCCTGAAAACTCATGGGGGAATCTATCGGCATGCTCCTTATTCAATCCAACTATATTTAATAGTTCATAAACCCTATTTATCCTATCTCTTCCTGAATAAAGTCTATGAATATCTATTCCTGCAGCAATAATATCACTTACCGTCATTCTTGGATTTAAAGATGCATAGGGGTCTTGAAATATTATTTGGGCCCTTTTGGTAAAATCCTTTTTAGCTTTTCCCTTTAATTTATGAACATTTGTACCATCAAATAAAACTTCTCCTCCACTTGCTTCATAAAGTCCCATAACAGTTCTACCACAGGTGGTTTTACCACAGCCTGACTCTCCAACTAGTCCTAGGGTCTCACCCTTTTTTATATTAAAGTTTACCCCATCTACTGCCTTAAGTGTTGCCTTTCTTCCCACATTAAAATACTTTTTTAGATCCTTCACTTGAATGAAAGCTTTATCCCCACTCATTAAGCTCTCCCCCCAATCTTTAACTCTTTAGGAATTTCTATCTTAGGTGCCATTGGGTGTTTAAGCCAGCATGAAACCTCTTGGGTTTTACTTATTTCTGTAACCTCCGGCATTCCCTCTTTACATATTTCCATACAATATTCGCACCTAGCTGCAAATGGGCATCCCTTAGGTGGATTTACTAAATCCGGTGGTGTTCCCTTTAGAGAATATAATAATGCTTTATTTTCTGTATCTAATCTAGGAACAGATCGTAATAATGCCCAAGTATATGGATGTTGAGGGTTATAAAATATCTCTTCAGTGGTTCCCCTTTCAACAATCTTACCAGCATACATAACTTGGATTCTATCGGCAACATCGGCTACTACACCTAAATCATGGGTTACCAATATTACAGCAGTATTGTATTCTTTTTGTAAATCATCTATAAGTTCCATTATCTGAGCCTGTACTGTAACATCTAGAGCAGTGGTAGGTTCATCGGCTATAAGTACCTTAGGATTACATGATAAAGCCATGGCTATCATTGCCCTTTGTCTCATTCCTCCAGAAAATTCGAAGGGATATTGTTTTGCCCTTTTTTTAGGATTTGGTATACCCACTACCTCCAACATTTTTATAGCCTGGTCAAAGGCTTCTCTTTTTCCTAATTTTCTGTGTATTTTTAATGCTTCCACTATCTGTTTTCCCACTTTCATAGTAGGATTTAATGAAGTCATGGAGTCTTGAAATATCATTGATATTTCAGAACCTCTAATAGGCTGAAGTTGCTTTTTGGTCATTTTTGTTATATCTTTCCCTTCAAACATAATCTTTGAACCTTCTTTTATCTCCGCTATGGGAAAGGGTAATAACTTCATAATAGATTTAGATGTTACTGTTTTACCACAACCTGATTCTCCAACAACTGCCAAGGTTTCACCTTTATTTAAATGGAAACTTACTCCTCTAACGGCTTGACTTTCCCCTGAATAGGTATGGAAAGAAACCCTTAAGTCCTTTACATCTATTATCTTTTCCATTTCTATTTCCCCCTATCTATTTGCGTAGTTTTGGATCTAGTGCATCGGTTAGTCCATCACCCATTAAAGTAAAGGACAACATAGTCAAAGCAATAAATATACTTGGAAAGAATAGTTGATAAGGATAAAACATTAAGTTTGGCTGAGCTGCTGATGCCAATGCCCCCCAACTGGTCTCTGGAGGTTTAACCCCTAATCCTATATAACTTAAAAAAGCCTCAGAGAATATATATTGGGGAACCTTAAATGAAACTTGAACCAATATAAGTGCCAGTGTATTTGGCAACAGATGTTTTGCTATTATTCTGGCAGTGCTTGCCCCAAGGGCCTGTTCTGCCAATACAAATTCCTGTTCCTTTAATTGAAGGACTTGCCCCCTAACCATTCTAGCTGTTCCACCCCATGCAACCACTGTCATGGCCACAATAAGAGGAATCAATCCATCACCTAATATTAATTGAAGTAAAATAATAAGAACCAAATAGGGTACACTTCCTATTATCTCTACTATTCTCATCATAATATCGTCTATAGTACCACCGAGATATCCTGCTAAGCCTCCATATATAGAGCCTATAATCATAACTATAAATGCACAGGAAATACCTATAACTATGGAAGTTCTACCTCCTATACTAACCCTAGAAAAAAGATCTCTTCCCATATTATCTGTTCCAAACCAATGTTCTGTACTTGGAAGTTGATTTTTTATATCTGTGTCCATAAATTGATAATCATGTCCAGATATAATGGGACCTACTATAGTAAATAAAATTATTGTAAGGAGTAATATAGCTGCCCCCATAGAAACTTTATTTTCTTTAAATCTTCTCCAAGCATCCTGCCAGTAGGTTATACTTTCTCTATTTATCTTTTCTGCACCCTTTTCATCGATGCCCACTATATTAAACTTTTCCTGCTTTATATCAATAGCTTTTTGATTTGTATCAGACATAAACAATCCTCCTTATCTACTTTTTTTAGTAACTCTAATTCTTGGGTCCACAACTCCATATAATATATCTGTTATTATAAGGGAGCCTATATATAAAATTGCTGTAAATACAACAAGTCCTAATATCATTGAATAGTCTGAATCATTCACTGCTGTAACAAAATATGCCCCTAAACCTGGTACAGAAAACATTCTTTCAATAACAAACGATCCTGTAAATACAAAAACAAGTTGAGGACAAATCATTGTAACTATTGGTATAAAGGAATTCCTTAATATATGTTTTAAAACTTTTCCCGGTGTAGAAACCCCTTTTGCATCAGCTGTTAGCACATAATCTGCACCTATTACATCTATGGTACTAGCCCTCATATATCTACAGTATGTGGCAATACTACCAAGGGCCATTGCAACTGTAGGTAATAAAGTATGTTTAAACTCGCCCCAACCGAAAATAGGTAAGATATCAAATTTAACACCAAATATATATTGAAGTAAGGATGCAAATACAAAACTAGGTACACAAACACCTATAATAACCCATATCATTATAATCTTATCGGCAATTTTCCCTCTCTGAAATGCAGCTATTATTCCCAATAATAGACCCATGGAAATACCAATAGCAGCTGCCTGTAGCCCAATAACCGCAGATACAGGTCCATATTTTTTAATAATCCCGCCTACACTTCTTCCCGTATATATCAGTGATGTTCCTAAATCTCCATGTAACACTAAATTTTTCATATATATTCCGTATTGAACTATTAAAGGCTTATCTAACCCATATTTAGCCCTAAATACAGCCTTAGTCTCCTCCGGTAAGTTTTTTCCTCCAGATGACATAGGATCTCCTGGAACCATATGGATTAAGAAAAATGTAATGGTTACTATAATAAGCAGGGTTACAATACCATATCCAAGCCTTTTTAATATAAATCTTGTCATTTCTTTCCCCCCTAAAATATCCTATATATAGATAAACGGATATATTTTTTATCATTTCTGTAATAATATTTTTAATAATATGAAATATTCCCTTGTAGATTAACTATTGTAAAACCACCGCCTTTTTTCGACATTTTTTCATTTTTAAATATTTAACTTCACCTCCTGAAGTTTTATTTAATTATTAACCTATATATATTTATATATATGAATAGATTTCATAAGTATGTATTCTACATAAAGTTTCATATTCCTTCTTTAATTCAAAAATATTTGAATTTTTTATTATATATGAATTTTTTATTTTCACGTGAATACTATAACATATTTTATCTCTAATTTTAAATGTAAATATAGGCCTAGAGATATCTCTAGACCCTAAAAATTTTAATACTTTATGTTTATTATCTATAAATTTTAAAATTTAATTTGAATTTTAAAACTATTATACTTAATATAAATGTTATTCCTGCTATAGAAGTTAATATATTGGGATCTACAGTTTTTATCAACAAGCCCGATATTAAATACCCAAAAGGAAGTATTATCTTTCCTATACTTATACCTATACTTAGTACCCTACCCCTATATTCATCTGAAACCGTAGTTTGTAATATATAGAAAATAGGTATATCAATAAATGCGACAGCAACTCCAGTAATTACTGTTGTAAAACTATAATACAAAAGTAATATAATTTCTGATATTTGACTTTTAATAAATAGGGGAAACCCTATCATTATCATAGATACTCCCAATACTATAGATGTGGACAGTAGTAATTTATCGTATGGGATTTTTTCATTAACTTTTTTGATTATAAGAGAGCCAATAATCATACCTATAGGAAAGCCACTTTGAATTATTCCATAGTATTTAGAAGATAATTTTAAAACTTCATTTATTATATAGGGTATAGGTATAGTCAAACCTAATCCCATGAAAAAGTTTATTAATATAAAAATCATAAATATCCCTATTATATGTCCCTTCGATTTCATATAATAAAATCCACTTTGTATATCTTTTATAAAATTGATTTTTTTATTGTTTTTTTTCATTTCAGTGAAATTAAATCTAAAATTTATAAAAATTTCAAGGATTGCAGATACTATAAATGATAATCCGTTTATTATTATAAATAACTTAATATCAATAAAAGCAAATACTAATCCTCCAACCATTGGACCTATTATTGATGATGAGGAATCTAATATCTTGCTTATGGAATTGATGGACATTAGTTTATCTTTACTAACCAAATGGGGCTTAGCTGCTTCCATTGATACATTAAATATAGTAGTAAATGTTGTCATTATAAATGTCACTACATAAATTCCAATAATACTAAGGTCACTATTTTTACTTATAAAATATAATATTACTAACAATAATCCATTTAATAAATCCATAACCACTACAAGCTTTTTTTTATCAAACTTATCTGCTAAAACCCCTGCAAATGGATTTATTATTATTATCGGTATTGTTGTTAAAACTAGATTTGTAGCAAAAGATAATCCTGAACCGGTTATTTTAAGAATATAAAGCCCTATAGCAAATGAATATACTGATGTTCCAAATATGGATATAAATTTTCCAGCTGAAAACAATAATAAATTTGTCGTCTCCTTTTTTAATTTACCCTTTTTAATCATTACACTATCCATGGTCTATCACCCTTTCATCTTTCTTTAACTTAATTATATTTCCTTGGGCTTAGACCATGTAAATACCATATTTTATTGGATTCTTGACAAAAAATAATAAAAGATAGAGTTAACTCTATCTTTTACTATAAACCGAATAGGAAAATACCCGTTCACCTTCTTTAAAATAATCTTCGTATTTTCCCCCTTGATCTAAAGGGTCTCCTACCTTTTGACGAATTATTTTATAATTTAAGTCTTTAATTTCTTTTTTTATATTATCCAATATAAAGTTTTTTCTATACTTTACTCCTATCTTTGTATTGATGCCAAAATTTTCAAACAAAAGATATGAGCCTAGTAAAGTGGAATTTTCTTTTATATAATTATCAGTAAGTCTAAGTAAAAACTCTTTATTTGTAAAACTATAGTTTGTAGTCCCAGTGGAATCTATCACCACATCTATTGACTTATCTTTAATAGGCATATCTAGAAAATCACAACATATAAAAATTATATTCTTTTCTATAGAAGATTTCTGTAATATATCCTTTAAAAATCTATGTCTATTAATATCATGATCTACCGCTATATATACTGCATCCTCGGGTAAATCTTCATATACATATCTTAAAAAGAAACCTGATCCTGAACCTAAGTCAAGTATCACTTTATCTTTAAGGTCATTAAACTCTATATTTTTATGCCCCCACTCTAAGCTTATATATATATTTTCTAGATATCTAGGATGGGTTTCATTTATATACTCAACCATTGTATGACTACTATCTATCCCTGTTTTTCCCAATGTTTCTTTGTTTAAAATCATTATTCCATCTTCTATTATATACTCTTTGCCACATCTACAGGTTAATTTTCCCTTTATTATTTTGTTATTTTCTATATTTCCTTCATTAAGGATTAGGTTACTTTTGCAATTTCTACATATGAAAAAATTTAATAGATTTATATCTATCCCCATTTTAAAATTATCACCATATTTAACTTCTGATAATTCATCAATCTTTCCCTTAAGAAATTCCCTTGTCTTTACTAAGTCCCTTATTTTATCATTAACCTCTTTATATTTATTTGTAAAAAAAGCTTTATAATGCTGGTCCTCTTCATATGGAGTTAACTTACCTAACTTTTTAAATATAAATAAATTTTTTATTTCATTTAATGTAAATCCCATATCTTTAAACCTAATTATATTTTCTAAATCTCCTTTACACCTTTTATCAAAATCATAGTGCCCTCCAAGTTTTTGGGGAACTAATAGGCCTAAATCCATATAATACCTAATAGTATCAACGCTAATGTTATTTTCAGATGCAAATTTCCCTATTTTCATATTTATCATCCTTATTTATGCTATTATCCATATGTTTAAGATATAATATAGAGAAGAATTCTTCTCTATATTATATCTTATTTTTCTCTATCAAATTAATTAATCTTGTCGTCAATTCAGATATCTTATTATTATTTATAATATTCTTTTTATTATTAATCGTCACTGAAACAGTATATACATCACTATCCTTAGTTTTCTGTAAAATATGGGTAAACTGAAGGACTCCTGGTTCTGATCCCCCTTTATATCCTGCTATATACCAATTATCTTTATTAACTAAACCTGAATTAATCTTGATTTCATTGGCATCCTTTAGATCATATATAACATTACATAACTCCTCTGTTGTAAAGAACCATTCAACTTTATCAATTAAAGTTGGTGATTGCTTAACTTTAACTTCATTTATATCTATATCTTCTAGTTTTTTAATTATATCTCTTTTTTCTTTTATACTTCCATTAATATATTTTTCTTGTGCTGAAGAATCTACACCCCATTTTAGCTTAAACACTTCATTAGTTTTTAAAATAGGTTTGTTTATATCAGACAAATTACTTTCTATTTTTTCCCTTCCTATATAGTCTATTAGATGGTCAGTAGCGGTATTATCGCTTAAAGATATCATTAAACTAGATAGGGTCTTTACTGTAACAGGAGTACCTTCAGGCCAGCCTTGTAGTATGCCGCTAGCTAGTGATCTATCTTTGTTATTTAATGATACAACATCATCCCAAGAAGCATTTCCTTTTTCCACTTCATCATGTAATGCCTTTAAAACGTACAGCTTATAAGAAGATGCTACAGCTAAGGGTTTATCTTCATTATATTTAAGCACAGTCTCTTTATTATTTTTCATTATATAAACCGATGATACTCCATTAAGATTTTTAATCTCCTCTAATATCTTATCTACTGAATCTTCATATAAAACCCAATTCCCAAACCATAATCCCATGATTTTATTTTCACTATTTAGCACTATCTTAGCTGGCGCTTCTCCTTTTTCAAATATAACCTTATATGAGCCTTCCTCTTTTGTACTATTAACTTGTTTTATGTTTCCAAGATTATCTTTATAAGTTTTTACTATATTGATAACTTGTTGGGCATTTACTTTATCCATAAAAGATTTGTCAAGTAAACTCTCTATTTCATCATATTCTGTTGTAAATAACTTATGTAGTACCTCTTGATTTGCATCCTTTTCTGCAAAAACAGTCCCTGATAATAATAATCCAATAATTAATGTTAATATAATAAGTTTAGATTTCATTTTATTACCCTCCTTATGTTTTTATAAGCACACTTTATCATATCTTTAATATTCTCTATAATATGGTTCTTTCCCTTTTATTTATTATTATTTTATATTCTCTCCACCTCTTTCAAACTATAAACATACTGAATGAACCTTGAAGACTTTTTATCAATATCTTTTTTAGAAACTCCTAAATAAATAATTAAATCGTTTAATAAATCATTATTTCCATTTTCGATACTAAAATATTTAGATTTCCTTTCCATCTCTATGATTATATTTTTATCACCATCACCTTCATTCCCCGTTAATTTATAACCTCTAAAATCCAAACCAAGCTTTTCAGCAGGATATTTTTTTGCTTGTTTTATTAAGTCATCTTTCTCTAAATCAAATTTTGACTCTTCAGCTTCATTTAATACCTCTTTAAAATAGTTAAGGATAACATTTACCTTTAATGCTTTAATTTTATCTACCGAAAGTTTATATGGAGTAGCATTATACTTTTCTATAATATATTTTTCTAAATCTTCCATAGTCTTTTCGCAAGGCTTTATCCCTTTAACAGCATCAGTTAAAAATTCATCACGTTGCTTTTTATTGATATTAATATTAATACTAACTCCCTTGCTATTTCTCTTTTTAATGTTTTTATACCACCCTTTCACAATATCACCCCTAAATACATTCCTTCTGATATTTATATTCTATACTAAACAGTAAAGGAAATACAATTTAAAGCTTCACCCCATAATTATTGAGGAAAATAATCTTTCTACAACTATATACATTTTTTATCCTTTATAGTACAATTACTATATCCTAGGATATAGTAATTGTACTATAACTAATTTATATTTATAAAAATGACGATAGACGGCGCCCTTTAACCATTAGTGCGTAAGTCTCCCAACTTCTATTGGGTTATCTACTTATAAGCCTATAGGCGAAAGTGGTTAATAGTCTACAGATAAAAATTGTTTATTGGAAGTATGTTATATCCGAAGGTATTATTTTAGTACTAATAAACTTAACTTTTGTAATAGTATTTTTAAGATTTAAAGTAAAGGAGTGGACTCATTGAGTCCACTCCTTTTGAGCTGTGTTTGGGCATATAGCCCCTAATTCATAAGAATGACCTTTTTTACGTGTAAGTATATTATGCATTATCTATATTGGTCCTACACTTTTTACAATAACCCATAAGGATATATATCCTTATGGGTTATTTTAGTACTTTAATCTATAATAGTAGCCTCTACAATAACATTATCTATTAATTTAAACTTACCATAGTGGCCTGGAGTTAATCTCTGCAAATTACTATCTTTCAAATCTTCACTTAATAGATATTCTTCTATTTTTTCGTCTCCACTATCTATAGTTAATTCCATTCCTTCAGTTGTAAATGATACTTTAACAATTTCCCCAGTAATCCTTTTCACATTGTCTTTTACAGTAACCTCTACAACTATATCATCTTCTAACTCAACCTCTACATCCATTCCAATTTCTAAATCTTCCAATGTTTCTTCTTCATCTATTACAACTTTAACTTCTTTTGATAATTTATATTCCTCAGTATCTACTGTGACATGGTAAACTCCAATTAGGTCAATATCTTTTATTTCTCCTAATACCCTTTCTCTATTAGCCATTGTGGCTTCTATCCTAGTTATATAATTATCCACCAAATAAATTATAGCTGACATTCCTGATTTTAAATCTTCTAATTTGGCTTCTTCTCCATCTAATGTTACGTCAGCTTCTCTTAGAAGATTATACTCTAGTTTATTAACAAATAGATGATATATACCTATTAAATCTAAGTTTGTTATTTCTCCCCTAACCTTATCTACTTCTGCTGTTTCTCCATATATTCTAATAATTTCTCCATCATCTAATCTTACTTCTACTGACATACCAACTATTAAATCCTCTAATCTTTCCACTTCTCCATCAATTCTTACTGTTGTATCCCTTGTTAACTGGTAATCTACTCCACCAATTGTGATATATCCTTCATCTAAATCTATAGCTGATATCTTACCCTGGGCCTTTAAAACACCTCCTTTAAATCCATTTATTTCCACTATTTCATCATTAATTTCTACAGCATTTATTTCCATCTCCATTTCTAGATCTTCTAGTTCTACTTCTTCATCGTTTAATCTTATTTCTGCTTCTCTAGATAACTTATATTCTACTTCATCTATTGTTATATGATAAACCCCTACTAGGTCTAAATCCTCTATAGTTCCTTCTATTACTACTGTTTCTTTTACACTTTTAGCTTCTATTTTAGCTTCTTCATCTTCAATCTCTACTTCTATTTCCATTCCTATCTCTAGATCCTCTAAGTTAGCATCTTCTCCATCTATTTCTACTTCTATTTCTTCTGGTAATTGATATTGTTCTTCATCTATTTCTATTACCCTATCTTCTACATCTATATCTGTTATATTCCCTTTTGCCTCTATTTCAATTTCTACTTCATCTTCTTCCTCTTCTTTATCTTCATCGTCATCTTCGCCTTCATCATCATCTCCTAAAGATATTTCTTTCAGTATACCTCCCGGAAGACCATTTAATATACCTTCCTCCTCTAGTTTATCTAGTGAATCCTTTGATAAATCTAATCCTAAAATTATTTCTTTTAAAACCCCTGGTGACAAACTTCCTGCATTTTCTATAATCAATTCTACTGCTTCTTCTTCTGATAAATTTGACTTTAGTATCTTGTTTTTCAGTAACCCCGGTGCTATTTTGCCTTTTCCATTGCCCTTTCCTGGAGCTGCAAATGCCCCTGATGTTACCGTAAGAACAAGAATAGATATTACTAGAATAATGGATATTATTTTTCTTGACTTCATTCTTTCATCCTCCTATTAATTTAATATATTTTAATTTTTAATTTTTCCATGATTATAATATAAATAAGCTTATGTATTTCACAATATCCAATACCACCTCCTAAATAAGATAGTTATGTAATATACGTTAACTTTTCATGTTGTTTTTACCCCAGTCATTATAGACTTACGAAATCAAACATTTATTTAGGGGCTTCTTTTTGAAAAAATTTTAAAAAATGAAAATAAAATTAGCCCTTACTGGGTCTGATATAGATAAAAGAAAGCTCAATATATCCATGGACATATTGAGCTTTCTTTTATCTATATATTTAATCACCATATTTAACCATATTTCAACTATAATTGAAATTCTAACTGCTCCAGCAATTACAACATTTTTTTGACATAAACTCAATGCCAACAGCTAGTATATTTATTTTAATCATTTATGACAGTCTCCCAGTCATCATTAGCATCTTTCAATTCACATGTTTCATCCATACCATTTACTAAAAGTATAGCATTCCCTATCTTTTTAGAATGTTCGAAGGCTCCCTTAAATAATGTTAGTCTAATCTCATTTGGTATTTCATCAATTTCATAATCACCAAAGGCCTCCTCATTATAACGAACTCTGACATTATTCTTTAAGTTAAGATTATTAAATTCTATTTTGTCTAGCCATCCTGACATTAGCCCCTCTGCCATACTCATTTTCAATTTTCTTATAGAAGCTATTGTCACTATTTCGTCATCAATTGTAAGAGTCACTGAAATCAACACGTCTTTTAGTGTTCCCTTATCCCCCTTTGCCTCAGTTTTAAAATATACCGATATCTGCCTACCCCCAAAATGTGGCTCAGATACAGCTATTACCTCTTTTCCTTTCATACTATATACTTCATCTTTATACTTTATGTTGTATAAACTTAGCCCCTGATTTACAAGTTCTATAAATTTGTTTTCCAACTTAATTTGTTTATCTGGCTGATCCTCAAAAACACTCGTAAAAAATCTATCATTATTTATTTCCTCTTTTTCATCGTCTGTCATCTCAAAGCTGAATACTTTTAAAGGATTTACAAGTAGTGTCTTACCTGCAATCGATTTTATTAGATTTTTATTCTCACCTACTACATCGCAGAATAATGCGTTATATACTACTATAACCATACCCTCTCTATTAAATTTACTCTCTAATTTACTTTTTTGTTCTTTATCTACTAAACCTATCTCTAATGCCTTATCCAAGGATTTATTCCAAAGGAAATCACCTTTACTATCGTCATAACCTAATACCCTTAATATCATTGTTATAAACTGGTTAGCATCCATTTTTTCATTTGAGCCAAACTTGGTATCAGAAATACCATTTATTACATCTTTACTATTTAGATGATAAACCCACTTTTTAGCCCAATCAGGTACATCTATAAACTTATTATTTTTAGTGTTTTCATCAAAGTTCTTATATGCACCATCTATTTCACCATATAATCTTACTACTATTGTAGCCCCTTCTGCTCTTGTAAGTTCCTTCTCTAATTCGTAACCTTTATTATTACCCTCTAATATTCTAAGGTTATCTAATACCCTTGCCATCTCTTCGACGGTTATTCCGTCTTTCCTGAAGCCATCTGATCCATAAACTGTACTTCCCATAGATACAGTTAAAAGCAATACTAATAAAAGACTTATTATTTTTCTAGATTTCAACAAAATAGCCACCCTCTCTTTATTTTTTTATTATATGCTAATTATAACATGTCCTACTGTTTTAGTTAATAAAAGTATTAGCTTTTGTATGTTTTATAAAAAATATATATGTATTAATAATTTCATTAACTAATTTCTTGAAAGTTTAAAAGATTACATTAATAATAAGTTGATTATTACTCCCTAAAAAACTAAATAAAATAAAAGATCAAGATAAAATATTTTATCTTGATCTTTTATGCTATAGATACATATTATACAATTTTTTTATAATCTGTCTATAGTCTATCTTTTAAAAAAATATTATATCAACGGTTTCTCTGCAACTATTGTAATCATTGGCATGCCCTCCAGGATTCGAACCTGGGACAAACTGATTCGAAAAACATCAATTTATAACTTTCTATAATCATCTATAAGTGTTGCAAATACTAAATTCTTAAACCTTAACATTTTATAATTAACTACATCTATCTAAAACTAATGTGGGAAAAGTGTGGGAATATTTATTATCTCACTCTTTTCTGTTTTACTGTATATATCTATCATTTTATGTTCTACTAATTTCTTTTAAAAACTTCCTTCCCGTTATTATCATAAAGTATCCCTGGATCCGGGTCCTCATTATTCCATATGTAAGCTCCTGACCATTTTAGTTTGTTAGTTCCATTACCTTCTTTTCCTCTCCCTGAAACTATTCGAACAGTTGCCCCTGACCTTAATATATACCCGTTAGGAAAATTATATATTTGATTACCTCTAACAGATACTAACTTCCATCCAGTCATATCCACATCACTACTGGAGTTGTTTTTAATAGTTACTATTTCATCACTCACATTTATATTTTCTATAACTACACCCTTTGCTGCAGTATTACTAGACATACTTCCTGTATCATTTTCAGTAGTCTGTTTGTTTACATTAGATTTTATATTACTAATCTCTACTTTCACTGGACTATTATTAAAAGTCACTTCATTGCCATCGGTAGTTGCTACTATACTACCTTGCTTATCAGTCCTATATACCTGTATACCTCTATCTTTATATTTTTTTAATGTTTCTATATTAGGATGACCATATTTGTTTTCTTCCCCTGCACTTATAACTGCGTATTCAGGCTTTATTTTATTTAGAAATTCAATAGATGATGATGTTTTACTTCCATGATGTCCTGACTTTAAAACATCTATATCTATAAACTTAGATAAATTTTTCTTTTCTATTTCTGCTTCCATGTCTCCAGTAAATAAAAACTCTATATTATTATGGTCCAATAAAGTTATAACACTATTGTCATTTGTATTCTCAAAACCATCACCAGTTTCTATAACTTTAAAAGATATTCCATCCCCTAAGTCAAAGGTCATATCTTTATCAAGTATAACCTTAGCTCCTTGTTTCTTTTCTGCCGCTACTGCATTAATATAATCTTTATACGTTTGTGTTGTATGCTTTTGTCCACTATCTATTATAGTTTCTACTTTAAAAGCTTTAAGTACATTATCCAATCCACCTATATGATCTTCATGTGGATGCGTTGCAACCATAATTTCTATATCGTCTGTTTTGAGTTGTTTTAAGTATTTAACTACAGTTTCTCCATCTGCATTATTTCCACCATCTATAAGTATATCATAATCTCCATAGTCTATAAAGATACTATCAGCTTGTCCTACATTAATGAAGTGTACTTTTATTTCTCCATTATCTTCTGTAGCATATGATGGCATAGAAATTGTTAATGCTAAAACTATTACTAGAAAAATTGATAATTTTCTTTTCATGTTTATTCCCTCCAATTATATTATTTTACTTAATACTTCTATATTTTATTATATATTCCTACATAAAAAAATAAAAGACCAGGGAGCTATCCCTAGTCTAAATCTCCATATAATTCTGATATTTCATTTTGCACAGAATCCATATTCATTCTAGCATAAATTTGAGTTGTAGCTATAGACTCATGTCCTAGCAGTCTTTGTATTGTTTCTAGACTAGCCTGGATAGATTATACTTAATTAGACAGTGAAAACTCGGACATGATATAATAAATAAAATTGAATTGGAGGATTATCATGTCTAATAAAGGTAAAAGGTATACTAAAGAATTTAAGAAGCAAATAGTTGAATTAATT
>NZ_JBAKFX010000053.1:0-27740 GCF_037577855.1 Dethiothermospora halolimnae
TTTTGTAAAGATTTATTTCAAAATTTCCAGTAAAAATAGGAATTTATTGATTTCTACCTTATCTTAATCTAATCTTGTAAATCCAAGGGCTATCGCCCATTAAAATTTTTGAGATGCGAAACTTCTGCTCTAGTTTAATGCCCCTATAATGTTCTAAAGTTTTCCAGTTCTTCTCCCAGTATATAATGACTAAACCACATTAAGTTTTGTTTCATAATAGCCCTATTTAATCCCGGTTTATTAGGTCCATGATCCATTCCTTTAAAAATAATCAACTCCGTGTCAACGTCCATATCCCTTAATCCTTGATAAAGTTCATAGGCATTTGGTGTGGGGACCCTACCGTCTTTTTCTCCATGTTGAATCATGGTTGGGGTAGATGCTGATTTTATATAGGTCATTGGCGATGTTTTCTTATAAATTTCAGGACCATTCCATGGATTATCTCCAAGGAACATTCTAGTAAACTGGTGTATATCAGTGTTTGTATAATAAGTAATCCAGTTACTTATTCCAGCTCCAACCGAAATGGCTTTGAATCTATCACTATATGTGGAGCAAAATGCTGATATATATCCCCCTTGACTCCATCCCATGACTCCTACTTTATCTCTATCTACAAACCCTTCTTTTATCAACATGTCTACACCACTTATTACATCATCATAATCCCCTATACCTAACTTTTTATAGTTAGCCTTTAAAAATTCATTTCCATATCCAGAACTTCCTCTGTAATTTGGCTCAATAACAATAAACCCTTTTTCTATAAATTGTTCTATAGGATATATTTTATTTAGACCCTGTATAGGAAAAGAAGCCCAAGTTGGTCCCCCATGTATAACCACTAACAATGGATATTTTTTATTTTTATCAAAGTCACAGGGAGTAGATAGTACTCCTTCTATTTCTAATTCATCACTACTCTTCCAAGAAACTACTTCCTTATTACTCTTAAGTTTACCTTCAAAAACACTATTTTCATCGGTTATCTTTTCACCATCTAGATATAATTCAAATGTTTCCCCTTGGTCAGCCTTTACATAGGAGATATGATTTCCATCCTTAGTTACACTGAAATTCCATATAAAACTATCTTCATTATTTAAAACATTCAATTGCCCATTTTCTTTTAATGTTCCAACTCTATAATTTGTCTTCTCCTGCCACTGAATAATTATGCCATGGTCATTCCACGACATTGGCATAATACTACTGTCAAAGTCTTCTAATGGTTGTGTTGTTTCCCCTGTATTCATATTATATATTTCTAGTATAGAATCATCTATTTTATCTTTATAATAGTCCTTTTCTTTTATTGATCTTGTATAGCATATTTTATTACCATCAGGCGAAAATATAACATTTCCTCCTATCAATTCCTTCTTATTTATTTTTTTAATATCTTTGGTTTTAATATCAAGTATGTATAATTCCCCATCATCACAATCCTCCATATTAGGACTGGGTGTTGCAATGAATACAATCTCCTCTCCATTGGGAGATATGTCGAAGCTATCTACATGTAATTCTTTTTCATCAGTTAACCTACATGATACTGTCTTTTCCTCGTCTTCTTTACTATCATCTTTATCCACTAAATCTATAGGACTTTCGTGGCCTTCTTTAATATTTTCTATTCCTTTTTCTATTTCAATATAATATAAACAATTCCTTCTGTACTCTTTATCAATATATTCAAAGTCTCCATATTTCTCTTTCCGATTTTTTATATCTTCATCTTCCTTTGCCTTTGTTATGAAGTAAAATCCTTTTCCATCAGGAGACCATTTAAAACTACTAACCCCTTCTTTTTTATTGGTAACTTGAACCCCGGTATAACCATCAGTCGGTTTAATAAATATCTGATTTTTCTCCTTATCCTTTTCTCCAACAGTAGACAAATATGCTATATTTTTAGAATCCGGTGACCATATAGGACTACTGCTTTCAGTATTACCAGATGTTAAAGGATAGCTTTTTTTATTATCCTTCTTATGTATCCAAACATAGGATTTATACTCATTATCCTTCCAATTAACAACTTTTTTAACAAAAGCTAAATTTTCACCATCATTACTTATGTCTATATTATTAATTTGTGGTATAGACACAATCTCTTCTATAGTTAAATATCTTTTTTTACTATTATTCATTAAAACTTCTCCCCCTTTTATATCTATCACTTACTTAGATTCTACGTTTTTTATAATTCCCCTTTATATTTCCATAATTTATTAATTGTTTTTAATTGATTTCTCCTTATCTCCTTTATGCTCCAGCACTATTATAATGATCTACACCATATAACCAAATTTTATAAGCTAAAATAAAAAACAATATTCCTACTATAGGTGTCCCATACTGAAATAAGGGATGAAATATTACATCAGTCTTGTTAAGAAAATATTGCGATGGATAGAAACTAATAAATCCATAGGGTAATATAAATGTTAATAATATTCTTAATCCCTTATTATAAATTGAGATAGGATAGTTAATAAAACCCCTTAAACTATTTAATATTGAACTTGCTACTGATGTAGAGTTTGTATACCAAAAGCTTAAACATCCTGTGATTATCATAACAGAGGCCTGTATAAGTGTAGCCCCAAATAAAATAAATATTAACCAAATTATTTTTGTACCCGACCAGATTATGCCTAATCTAGACAAACAAGTTACAAGTACAATACTACTTAATATCAAATGCCCTATAAAAATATGTTCAAATTGTCTACTAATTAAGTGTAAAAAGGGATTCATCGGCTTAGTTAGAAACATATCAAATTTTCCTTGTCTTACAAGATTATCGAGGGAAGCCATTGGAGTATAAAAAATTATTCCTGCTAGTCCATAGGAAAATAAGTTTATAGTATATAAGAACATAATTTCATCAAATCCCCAACCTCTTATTGAGTTAAATCTATTAAGTATAATCCATATTGTAAAATAATTAATGGTGTATGAAAATACAGGCATAAAAATATCCATAAAAAAGGCAAATCTATACTCCATTCTACATTTAAGATAAATCAAAATAAATCTCCAATATATTTTAAGATCTTCCATTACTTAACCTCCTTGTACAACTAATTTTTTAATACCTTTTTTCCAAAGTATCATATCTATGATAAATAAAATTAGAATCCATAATCCTTGTTGCATAAGTATATTTTCTGCTTCAGCAATATTTATTTTCCCAAGATAAATAGACATAGGTGAAAAATATATTAGTCTAAAGGGCAAAAAAACTGAAATACTAATTAAAGTCTTAGGAAAAAACCATAATGGTATAAATCTACCTGAAAATATTTTTAGCATATCATTTAAAAGCTTATCTAAGTGCCATACTGTCAATATCCAAAAGGAAAGTTGCCCTAGAATACAAGTAAGAATAAAATATATTATCATACCATTTAATAAAGCTACGGCAAATAAAATTGCATTCTCCTTCGATGGAATATTTATTCCAAAGCATAATATGCCTATTATTACTACTGGAGTTAACTCAAATATCACCTTAAATAAATTATTCCCTAAGTTTTGGAAAACTAGATACAACTTAAATTTCATAGGCTTTATAAGATCCATTGCTATTTGACCTGTCCTAACTTTATCTTCAAAATCCATAACAATATTACTGCTTATTATTGTTGAGATACCTGTGCTTAGTATTGCATAGGTTATCATCTCATTTAAATCTATAGTCCCCATTGAAGTAGATATTTTACCTGTAATACTTATTACAGCACTCCAAATGGATACCTCTACTAAAAGTGCTGCAACCCTATGTAAAATACTTAAAAGTATACTCATCCTATAAGATAAATTGCTTTGAAAAGCATTCTTTGCAAACTGTAAATAGTGAACCATTATGTTATAGCCCCCTTATATAAGATTTTTAATAGGATTTTTATACATCTTTCGTATTACTTCATCGGCATTAATGCCTTGTACTATAAAATCCTTTACTTTACTTTTTTTCATAACCCAACTAATTATTGTTGCAGAATTTATACAACTCTTATCATACCTAATTTGTATCTTATTCTTTTCATAACTTATATCATTAACCCCCATTTTAAATAGTTCCTCAAAGTTTGATATGGGTGATTCTATTTCTATTTGTATTGATTCTTCTGTACCATATATATCTTTTAATTTATCGAGCTTACCATCATACATTATTGAACCATTATCAATAACCATAACCCTTGATGCAAGTTTTTCAATGTCCTCCATATCATGGGTGGTAAGTATAACTGTTGTTTTTCTAACTTTATTAATTTCTTTAATAAAATCCCTTATCTTTTCTTTTACTACCACATCAAGTCCTATTGTAGGTTCATCAAGAAACAAAATTTCTGGATTATGAAGTAATGATGCACATAAATCAGCCCTCATTCTCTGACCTAAACTCAATTGACGTACAGGTGTATTATAAAAATCGGCTATTCCAAGTATATCTGAAAACAATTCAATATTCTCTTTATATTGAGCTTTAGGGATTTTATACATATGTTTCATTAATGAAAAGGATTCCGAAACTGGTATGTCCCACCACAATTGTGTCCTCTGTCCAAATACTACTCCCAAGTTTTTAGCATTTTCTATTCTATTCCTATGGGGGATAACCCCTTTCACTTCAACACTTCCCTTTGATGGGACAAGTATTCCTGAAAGCATTTTTATAGTAGTGGATTTTCCAGCACCATTAGGTCCTAGATATCCTACTATCTCTCCTCTATTAATTTCAAATGAAATATTATTTACTGCTTTTTTTATAATTTTTTTATTATTAAACATCCCTTTTAACGCACCTAATAGTCCATCTTCTCTTTTTCTTATATGAAATTCTTTACTTAAATTTTCTACTTTAACTATGGCCATAATTATCACTTATCCTTCCTTAATAAAAAATAATATGGTAGAGGAGAATGGATTCTCCTCTACACCATCATGATTTACTCTATTGTATCCACTGACTTCTCAGAAAACATACATACATCACTCTCTGAAAAACCAACTTTTTTATAAAGCTTTCTGGCTACATGATTTTTTTCACTAACATCTAATCTAATTCTCCATAGATCTAACTCTTTTCCTAATTTAAATACTTCATTCATTAACCTTTCAGCTATACCTTGCTTTCTATAAGGTGGGGCAGTCCATAATTCATCTACATATAATAATCCTAATCTAGGATCTGGCTTAGGAATTAGCACAGCATTTATATATGCAATAAATTTATTGTCCTTTTTAGCTGCAAATATATAAAACATATCTGAATTTAGAATATTATATTCTTTTAAAAAATTTTTTAGCTTTTCATCTTTATAGCCTGGGAATTCCCCTTGTTCTTCACCATTTCTTCTCCACTCTAATAACTTAGAAAAATCCAAATAATTATCTTTATTTATCCTTACTAAATCTATATCTTTATTTAAGTCCATTATTATCCCTCCATAATATAATTTTTATAATATCTTTTCATTCAATTTCCTATTTATCTTTTCTTCAATTTCTAAAGTTTCTTTCCTTATGTTTTTAAAATCACTTTTAAAGCCCATCATAAACAGTTTTCTTAGCAATTGTCTCGTATGCTCAATTCTTATGCCATAATCGATTTCTTCCATGGAGTATCTATTATCCCCATATACTTTTATAAACTCTCTAATTAAATCTTTAGAATTAATATAGAAAAACTTTATAAGCCTTTCTTATAAATCCTACTAGCCTCTCCTCCTGGATCATAACCATCTTCTATTCTTTCCCAACCATATTTTTCATAATAACCATCATGAGTTGTTGTTAGATATACATTCTCAAACCCAGCTTTTTTAGCTTGTTTTTCACCATATTCTAATAGTAATTTACCATAGTTTTTGCCCCTTTCTTCCTCTTCTACAAATAGACATGCTAACCAAGGATATAAATCATGACGACTTATAAAGTCATTTACGATCAATCCAGCACACCCAATTATTTTATTATCTTTTAACATCACATAAAACTGAGGTAATGATTTCCCATCCTTTGAGGAATGCTTTATTGCATCACTATAGAATTTGTAGCTATCTTCACTTCCCCAAGCACCATGGATGTAGTTTATTGCACCTTTAATATTAACTCCATTATCTTTTACACTCTTTATCTCTAACATTTAAATCTCTCCTTTATATTGACATTTATTTAATTTCTTTTTCTCAACCTTATCATAGTAGGAATTAAATTCACTGGCATAATCGTCCCCCTCCCATTACATGTTTTATTGCAAAATAAAAAAGACCACAAATAGGACTCTCCTATTTGTAGCCTTTTAGCAATATCAAAATTTAAAGTGTTAAAATATCTTCTGAGAAATAGAAATAATTAATAATAAATAAACCTACAAAGGTTATCTAATCAATTATTTCACACAAAAACTATATAAAGAACTATGTAGTTTCTTCATATCAGATACTTTATATGCTAAGCTTTTATAGTTATCCCTATCTTCTAATAATAGTGTCAAAAAAGACATAATCCACCTGTAATATTATGTTAAAAAATATGATTATAAAAATATATTTCAACTCCAAAATATAAAGTAAATAATTTTGGACATAAATATCCCACAAAAACATATTTTATCCATAATAAAAAAGTTAACTTATACTTTTTGACTTATTAAATTTGTACTATTTAGAAGATTAAAGAATAACTTTAAGCATATAATTACCTCCATAAAAAATATTCATTATTTTCTATTAATTATATTTTCTATTAATTATATTTTATATTAAATCATATGTCAAGAAAATCTAACCTATATTACAATATTTTATTTCACCATGTTCCTTCATGAACTTTGATTTAATTTCAATAAGATAGATTAAATCATTAAAATATTGGTATAAAACAGCTCTGTTTTCAAATTCTTCTCTCGTTTTAGGTAGGGGTGTATTTTCATAATATTTCTTTAGATCATTAGCTTTTTTCAAAAGTTCTTTTCCATTATTACATTCATTTAATTCATCAGCTAACCTTTCAGTAAACTGGCTTAATTGTTTAGCTTTTTCAACTCTGATAAATCCTTTTTCAAAATACTTTTCCATATGTACAAGAATCTGATATTGTTGTTTACGCATCTGAAAATATTTTATAAAATAACTATTATCTTTTAATATAAAGTCATTATTAAAATTAATGGCATGGGTAAGACCTTTTGTCAAAATATTATCTAGACTTTTTAACCTATCTTCTTGCTCTTCGATGGAACATTGATTTATTAACTGCAATTTCATATTGTATAAAATTTTTCTTATTAAATCTTCTGATTCTAATTGTAGATTCCTTACTTGATTTTCTTTATTAGGCATATGAAAATTCATACCCCAAGCCACTATAATTCCAATTAGCAATAATGCCAATTCGTTAAACATAATATCCCAACTAAAGTTTTCTATATTATAAATATGGGTTACTAAAACCGTACTGACTGTCAATCCTTCCGTTACTTTAAAAATTGTAAGTGATGGTATGAGTAGGGTTAAAAAAATGCCTAATACAATTAAATCATGTCCTCCAGTTTGAAATAAAATAATTGCTATAACTATTGCTATAGTGGCAGTTATAATTCTTTTTATTCCTACCACATAGGTTTGAACCCTTGTGTCTAAAATACTTATCATACATATAATCCCTGCTGTGGCACTATATTTTAACCCAATAGAATCCGATATGATTATCGACAGTATTACCCCAATAGATATCTTAGCTGCCCTATAAATTAATTTTTTCACTTAATTTCACCCCATTATTCCTTGCCTTTTTCATTAGTTTAGTATAAATATCAATCCTATATCTTTAATAACACCTTCTGACCCCAAAAAAAAACCTCCTTAGTTCACCTATTATAAATAATATACCCTAAGGAGGAAAAAATAATATTATCTATTAACTATACTGTATATCATAAAGTTCACTATATATACCTTGATGTAACATCAATTCTTCATGGTTTCCAGACTCCAATACTTTTCCTTTATCGATTACATATATTTTGTCTACTTTTTTTATAGTAGATAAACGATGGGCTATTATTAAAACAGTTTTTTCATTCATTATTTTTTCTATTGCCTGTTGAACCTTTTCTTCTGCTTCAGAGTCTAAAGCCGATGTTGCTTCATCTAATAATAATATAGAGGAACCCTTGTTTATTGCCCTGGCAATAGCTATACGTTGTTTTTGCCCCCCGGAAAGATTGGAGCCAACTTCTCCTATTGATGTATCATAGCCCTCTTTTTGCTCCATAATAAATTCATGGGCATTGGCCATCTTAGCTGAATTAATTATCTCTTCTTCCGTTGAATCTAATCGTCCATACCTTATGTTATCTTTTATTGTACCATCGAATAAATATGGACTTTGGGAAACATAGGATATTTTATTTCTTAATTCTTCTAATGAATAATTAGAAACCGACTTCCCTTCAATAAATATATCTCCATTATTTGATTCATAAAAACCTAACAAGAGTTTTGCTATGGTGCTTTTACCACATCCACTTTTACCAACTAAAGCTATGGATTCACCTTTTTTAGCAGAAATAGATACACTATCTAAAACCTTTTTATCGTCATAACCAAATATAATGTCTTTAAGTTCTATTATTGAATCTCTATCCCCTTTATTAATGGACTTTTCATATTTATGAAATTCCACTTCCTCATCTAGTAAATTTGACACTCCCCGAACTCCTGCCATACAACTTTGTAATTTACTTAATTCATCTCCTAAATTTGAGAGTATACCAACATTATTATTCAGATTCATCAAAGCAACAAGTATCCCTATATTTGTCATTCCCTTTGACATCATATATATTCCTATTGCAATTAGGCCCACAGATTTAATAGAGTAGAAAAACACACTGGTTGCATTAACTAAGGCATTTAAATAGTCTCTTTTTTTTTCTTGATCCGTCAATTTTTCACTTTCATCTTTATAATTATTTACTATCTTATCTTCTATTTGAAATATTTTCGTGGTTTTAAACCCTGCTATAATATCTAAAAACTTCTCATTTACTTCTTTTATCCTGTACATCATCACTTATATCTCTTACCTTTTTAGATATTCTAACACTTATAAAAATAGATAATATTTCGAAAATTACAGCAAATAATGCAAGCCTCCACTCATATATAAACATAAGTATTAAAGACCCTACTCCTAAAAATAAAATAAAAGCTATTTGAAAAATATGATTACCATATATGTCTTCTATTATTTTTATATCATTGGTTAGTCTAGACATTATATTGCCACTATGATTTTTTTCAAAATAAGATATAGAAAGCTCTGTCATATGATTATAAGATTTTGTTCTTATCTTTTTCATGGTCTTCTTTCTTGCTTTATCAGACATATATACAAATATTGGTTGGATAACAACAGCAATTAAGAGTGATAAAACTGCTATTATTATAGCTCTCATAAATAAATCTTTACTCCCTTTGCTAGCTGCATTAAATAAATCCTTCATAAGTACAGCCATAACTAGATTAAAACAAAAAGCGTTAATAGCACTATTTCCTAGAGATCCTATAATATATGGAATAAACCCCTTGCCCATAAAAGCTACCAGCTTATATAAACCACTATTTTCTTTTTTAGACATTATATGCAGCCCCCTTTATTACCTTATCTTTACCATTCTCCTTATGCTGTTTAAGATATAGATTCTTATATATCCCATCAAAATTCATTAATTCATCATGATTACCCCTTTCAGCAATATTTCCATTGTCAAGGACCAATATTTCATCGGCATTCTTGATTGTAGAAAAGCGATGGGCAACTACTATAACACTTTTCTCTTTTGCAAACCTATTAAGGGCTCCTTCTATTAATTCTTCACTATTACTATCAAGGGCTGATGTGGGTTCATCAAGAAGTAGTATAGGAGCATTTTTTAAAATGGCCCTTGCTATACTAATCCTTTGTTTTTGTCCCCCAGAAAGATTAGAACCTCCTTCTGTCAAAATAGTATCATACCCCTTTGGTAGCTCAACTATAAAGTCGTGGGAATTGGCCATCTTGGCTGCATTAATTATTTGTTCCTTTGTGGCATTTTTAGTACCATATCCTATATTTTCAGATACAGTTGTAGGGTAAATATGGGTATCCTGTGTCACCATTGATAGCTGAGATCTTAATGATAATAAATCAATATTATTTACATTTTCCCCAAAGACTTTTACATCTCCCTTGTTAGCCTTATAAAAACCACATATCATATTAAGTATTGTACTCTTTCCCCCTCCGCTTACTCCCACTAAAGCTATTGTTTTATTTTTATATAACTTAAAGTTTATATCATCTAAAATACAATTATTTTCATCATAGGAAAAAGAAACATTATTAAATTCCACTGTTATGTCATTGTTTTTGTTAAAACCTTCTTTATTTTCAGAAAATTCCTCAACTGGGTAATTCAATATCTCATTTATCCTTTGTGCTCCTCCATTTGCAACTTTTGTATTACTTATCAATCCTATTAATCTATTTACAGGACCCGTCAAATAATTAATTATAGCAATAAAAGCTGTAAATTCTCCAATAGTCATCTCCCCTACAAAGGTCAATCTCCCACCATATAAGTTTATAATCTGTATTGGAACCACAAGTAATAATGTTTTTATAGTCATAACATATAGCCCCTGTTTAACTATTTTCATATTCATTTTATATATTTGATTTTGCTTAGATTCATAGTTTTTTTGCAACTTTTTCTTTAGGTTAAATGATTTTACAATATAAATTCCTTTTACTGTATCCTGTATCAGTGAGTTAGCTTTCCCCAGAGTTTTCTGTAATTTACTAGATAACTTATTTAGAGGTTTTGAGGCGATACTATTTAACCCCATTGCAACAGTCAGGACAGCTGCCGTTGTTAAAAGTAATTTCCAACTTAAAATCAATCCATAAATAACAGCACATATAAATATTAGTGGCTGATATATAAAGTTTGATAACTCAACTAGAAATTTTCTAATTAACTCAATATCATCATTAATTCTAGATGCCAAATCTCCACTATGATGTTTATTAATGTACTTAAATGAAAGTCTCTGTATATGTTCTGCCATGTGATTTCTTAAATTCCTGAGGGTGTATGTTGTAAATCTGGATGTGGATAGTTTCCTAATAAATATACTGGCTGTTCCAGTGAATAAAGCTAGTATTAAGAAACCTATATATTTGTGGAATTGCCCATTAGTATATCCTACTGCAATCATATCTATAAAATTTTTAAATACAACTGGAATAGCTATATCAACTGCAACATTCATTAAACTAAATATAATACATACAACTAACCATATTTTATGTTGTCTTCCAAAATATAAAATATTTATAAGCTCCTTATCTTTCTTCCCCGTTTTTTTAATCTTATTTTTCATAAGTTAATTTACATCCCCTTCCCCTATAAACTTTAAAATTTTTGCCTCCCCCATGATGAGTTGTTCATTCATATAATATCATGCACCTCTTTGCATGTCGATAAATGTAATATTATCTAATAAAAGGAATTCAACTAATAAAGAATAATTATTCTTTATTAGTTGAATATTCTTCTTTTAATATAGAATAATATAAATTAATTACTTCCTTATCATCTAATAACTCTAAAGTTCTCTTTCTTTTAAATCTATATTTAAATCCACATTTTTCAACTACTCTTTTAGAGTTGTGGTTAAAATCATAGTGCCCACACCATATTAAGTCTAAATTTAACTCATCAAATCCATATTTAATCAAACCTCTTACTGCTTCAGGAGTAATTCCCCTTCCCCAATATTTTGGATTCAAAACATAACCTATCTCTCTTTGTTTTAAGTGAGTAAGACTCTTATCGGGTTTTCTATTATGAAGTCCAATGCCACCAATCACTTTATCTTCTGATTTTAAAACAATAGCGTATACTTCTTGATTTTCAATAAACACCTTTATAATCTCTTTACTTTCCTCTTCACTTTTATGGGGTGGCCAACCAGCATTAGGTCCCACTAGTTCACTTTTTGCATATTCGTATAAATCCTTACTATCACTTTCTTTCCATTCCCTCAATATTAGTCTATCTGTGATTAAAGTTTTCATATAATCCTCCTATACCTAATTAAATTTATATAGTTTCACATTATATCTAATCTAATAATATATTTCAATGGTTAAAACAGAGTATTTTAAATATATCTCATATTCCGCATAACTAATTTTTCCAATAGAGAAATTAAAATCGAATAGATTTATTAATGAAAATATAGTATCATATTCATGATTATACCTTAACTAAAAAGGAGAATAAATAAAATATGGAAAATATAAATGCTTATAATCATGGAATAATGAACTTCATGGCAGGAATGTGCAGAAAAATTAATATAGATAAGATATTTAATGAATCACTACAATCACAAAATGGTCGTAGACCGGATATTTCTTATGGAACTCAAGCTTTAATGACGATTGTAAATATTGTTGACGATAAAGTCCCATTATATCGTATGAAGGAATATTATTCAGATTACATTGATTTAGATGGTATATTTAAAGAAGAGATTGATATTTCTCAGATAAATGATGATAGATTTGGAAATTTTTTAGATAAATTCTATGAAGCCAACCCAAGAGAAATTTTTTCGAAGATTAGTGCCTATGCTTTTGCTACATATGGAATAGAAGTTAAAAATATAAATTATGATACAACTTCCAAGGTTATGTGGAGCGAATATGATGGTTATGATGGTAAACATGGAGAAATATCTATAACATTTGGACATAGCAAAAATAAACGGAATGATAAAAAACAAATCAAAATAGGTGCTGGAGTAGCAGAAGGACTTATAGTAGATGCTAAAGTTTTATCTGGGAATACAGATGATAAAAGCTATAATTTTGACAACTTAGATGGTGTGGAGGAAGTGCTAGATACCATTAAAGTTTCTAAAGAAAGCTTCTATTATATTGCAGATAGTGCTGCATTTACAGAAAATACTATTAAAAAAGCTAATGATATGAAGATTAAAATGATAACTAAAGTCCCAGATAGATTAATTGTTACAAAGGAATTGAAAAATGCGGTATTCAAAGAGCTAGAAACCTTTGATAAAATTAACTTTATTAATGCTCAAAACAAGGAGGTAGAATATTTAATTAAAGAAACTACCTTTGATTATAACGGTGTTCTATGCAAAGGGGCCCTATGTTATTCTTATGCACTAGAAAGTACAAAGCGTAAGAGCATTCTTAAGAAAGTTGAAGCTGAACGAAAATTGTTAAATAAAACTATAAAAAAATATTCTAAGTTAACTTTTGAAACAGAAGGACAAGCAATAAAATTAATTGAAGAACTAAAAAAAGGTGAACTGAAGAAGATAAAATTTAACAATCTTTCATATCAGATTATACAGAATGTAAAAAACAAACCTGGAAGACAAAAAAAAGATATATCAATTGAAGAAACCATTAAAGAATATGGAATAAAAATTAATTTTATAGAACTTGAGAATACAGTAGAAGAATACATTACAAAATCTTGTATATTCATTTTAGCAAGTACTGATTTAGAAATAAGTGCAGAACAATTATTAAAAGAATACAAAACGCAAAGTTGTGTTGAAAAAAAGTTCCAACAATTCAAATCAAGCGAGTTCGTAGATGCATTATTTTTAAAGACTCCTCAGAGGGTAGAAGCTTTAACATATATGATGTTAATATCCATGATGGTTTTATCAGTAATTGAATATGTTACTCGAAGAGAGATGAAGAAAGAAAACATAACTATTCTAGGGCCTGGCGACATTAAAATGAAAAATCCAAGCTTAAATGCTATACTGATAATTATGAAAACGGTTCCAATTATGGTTATAGGTATTGGTAATAATAAAGAACGAAGATTAATACAATCACTTAAGGATAACCAAAAGTGCGTCTTGCGATGCTTAAACTTAAGCGAAATTATATATATTTAAAATTTTCTTAAAATTCCAAAGTGTAAATTCTGTTCTTTGAAAAATAATTTTTATAATATTATGAAATATATCATTTGTTTCCTTGATTATACAAAGAAAATTATGGTAAAATAAAATTATTGCAGAATAGAAATCTATTCTGCGAAATATGAGGTATAAAATGCTAATATTATTTAGTTCAAAGAGTCCATTTTATAATAAAATAACAATTCACGATTAATTTCATCTTTGACAAAACGGAATGCGCTTGATATTATTATAATTGTAGATAAAATTTTACATTTTAGAGATTGGAGGTTGAACATATGTGAATAAAATTTTAATCAAAAATAGTCTAAAGGCTTAAATGATTATTACTCAAAATTATGTTAAGAGTTAAAGACTGACAATATATCGCATCACAAAAGTAATACTTTAAACTATATTATCAAACCAAAAATAAAATTAACATGTGAAAAAGAGAGATTCATTATGCAAAAAAGAATTATTTCATTAAGTCTAATTTTAATTTTTTCATTACTATGTAGTACTATGACTTTTGCAAACATGGACAAGCTTGGTTCGAAGGATGAAACTATAATTAAAGAACTAATTGAGGACTATCTAAATAAAAACTATGACTCACTTAAATCTAACTAAGTACCTGACTATAAAGACTTAGTAAGTGATAATACTCTAAGAGAATATACTAAATTACATAACAAATATATGATCGAACTATATGATAAAATGGATAAAAGCTTAAATGATTATCAATTTACAATAAATTATAATGATATAGACATTAATAATAATAAATGCATTGTTGATCTAAATTTAGATATTACATTGACATATCAAAGAGGATCAGATAAAGAATACACAACTAATGACACTATTAAGCACTATATAATTTTAAATAAACATAAAAGTGATTGGAGTATTATAAAAGATGTGTATAATCCACTAGAAGGTCCTGATAGAAAAGCTGTTAGTGATGATAATTACAACAATAAGCTATATAGTGGATTAAAAGAAGCCTATAAATCAATTGATAAAAAGGCTTTATCGGTGAAAAAATGGGTAAAAAAATCTAAAAAAATAAGCGAGAATATCCAGTCTAATGAAGATATAAGAATTCAATATGAACCAACCCCTGGTGCATACAGAGCAATACAATATGCTAGAAGATATTATGAAAATTATAATACAAAGTACCCTGAATTTAACAACGACTGTACTAATTTCGTCTCTCAATGCTTACATGCAGGTAATATTCCCATGTCAAGACCTAGTTGGTACTGTTTTAATGAAGATGACTATTCAACTTCATGGATAAGAACTGTTGAACTATATGATTACTTAACAGACGATAAAGGATTTTCATCTAGGTCTTACGACGGTTACAATGTTACAGAAATAAACGATGATACTAGGCCTGGAGATGTAATACAATTCTATAATGCACTTAAATCTAGATATGCTCATACAGTAATAGCATCTAAAATAGACTCAGAAGACGGAGTATTATATTGTGGACATACATCAAATAGGAAAGATAAACCATTAATAGACGCATTTGATAGCACCTGGTACTATACTCAGTTGAGGTTGATAGAAATAGAATATCCCGATGGAATGTAGCATATTAAGAGAGGAGTTTTATGAAGTCAAAAAGGTTAATTTTATTATTTGTAATAATTGTTGTTTTACTTATAATATTTTTCACAACAAACTTATTTAGAAATAGAAAAATAATAGACTATAATCAAGGTATGGAAAATGCTATAATTGAATATACAAAAGAAAATGTATATTCAAAATATCATAATAGACCAAAATTTGAGATGTATGAATCCCACAAAGTTTTTGAGGTTGAAAAGAAATGGAACAGAATATATGTTTATGCTTATGTGTTAAATGAAATACATTATATGAGAGATGATGTGATGGGGATTACAGCTAACATCGATCCCGTTGTAATAGTCTTAAAAGAAGAAGACCAAGGGAAGTATAGAGTAACTAAGTTAAAGACTCCCGAATCCGGAGAAGGATATCCTTCCTCAATAAGATCACTTTTTCCTAAACATATAGCAGAAAAAATATTCAATAATAGAGCCGATATTCATACAGAATTAACAAATACTATGCAGAAAATCAAATAAAGAATTGTAAATTATTATGTCTTGTTTGAGAAATAATGAAATCAGTTGCAGAGTTCAAAGTAAATAGTTGTATAAAACCCAATAAAATGGTATATTATAAATAAGAAAACTGATAAGGCTCAGTTGTGTTCTAAAAAGAAAAGAAGGTATGCGCGCACCTTCTTTTCTGGTACTTAAATTAATGTAGTTACTATAAGGATGTACGTGGCAGTTTTCTTATATACCTAAATTAATATATTCACTAAAAATTATCTTTAAATATAGATTTGCCATATTGCTCTTTTCTTTTATTGGTTGCATTATAGCATTTGTTATCGCCTCTTTTATCTATAACAACTATATTCATAATATGCTTGTCTCTAACTAATGTATAGACTACTCTAATATTTATTTTTCTATATTTTATTTTAAAAAAGCCTGTTAAATTATTATTATTTTTACTCCCCAAAGGCTTGCCTAAGCCACCTTTAGACTTAGGCAAGGGGTTATAACTAACCTTATTGATTCCTGCTAACACTATTTTTTTGACACTACCGTCTAATCCCTTTAAGTCTTTTACAGCTTCCTCTATAAATTTAACTTCCCATTTTTCCACTATTCTATTTCAACTTCCTCAGTTAACTTATCTAGTTCGTTTTTGCTTATGTTTTCATCTAGTAAGATATCTTCAAATGATTTTTCATTAGCAGAATTATTTTTTTCTAATCTTTTTATAGCTAGTTGTAAAAGACCATAGTTCTCTTTTATTTCCATTAATTCTTCAAAGTCTTCAATGGATAATAAAACAGCTTGGGGTTTATTATGCTTAACTATTATATAGGGCTCTTTCTCCTCTTTAGCTTTAGATATTATTTTAGAGCCAGAACCTCTGGTTAATTCTGATATTGGAATAATTCTTTTTAATATATCTCTAAAACCATCATTTATTGGAGACACTCTACTTTCCACCTTTTCTAGATTATTATATATCATAGGCATATAACTCTCTCCTTATTATTATATTATTATGTTAATTATATTATACTATTTACACCCAAAATTTTCAATATATTTTAATGAATATTTGCGGTATATTTATACCTAAAATATTCATTAATTATAACAACCATTCCTGACATACATCTTCCATTAATCTATCGATATTATACTCCATATCGAGCTTAATATATTCTCCACCTTTATAACCTTTTTCATTCTGAGCTAACTTAAAAGCGTAAGAACTGCAGCTAATACTAGTATTATTTTTTATTTTAATATCATAAACAGGACATTTGTTATTTTCTCCTGGATCATGGATACATGTAGAACAACTTTGAAAAGATCTCCCCTTCTTAAGCTCCTGCCATTTTTCATGGGGCCTTAGCTGAAAGCTATCCTCTCTTTCAAGTATCACTATAGAATTTAGTTTCATTAGGCTAAGCAAAAATAATCTATCATTATCTATCCTGAACTTTATAATGCTACTTTCTTTATTAGAATCTATTGTATAGTCTGGTTCATCAGAAGGTGCTGACATATAAACTTTATAATTTATTATAAAAACATCATAAATATTATAAACTTTATTTCCTTATTCAACGTGTCCGATTTCACAATTCTAAGAATATGTAATATAAAACCGGTTTAATATAAAACCGGTTCATTGTATTATTTTATTCTTTATTTATTAAAAAAATATAAATATAATACCGGTTCATTATGCTAACTTAATTTTTTATACATTTTAGAGGGTGTAAAACTATTATTACTACATATTCTAAGAAGTATTTTAATATTTTTATAATGCTTGTCCACTTTCATTCCAATAAAACTAGACTTTCCTTTTTATATTTAAATTTTAACCTTTAACTTCAAATTTGATTTAAAATTCATATACTTCTAAAAAATCATCTATAATATTTTTATATTCTTCATTATTAAATAATATATCTACTCCAATAGAACATAATCCCGACACCCTCGCCTGAGTTATGTTGCCAAAATACCTACACACATCCTTTATCTTATAATTACAAAATCTAACCATAAATACCATACTTATAGACTTAGCATCCGTCATATTTCTGATATATTTCATTTTTATCTTATTTTTATCTTCCCCTATATAATTTCCTACAAATTCTATTATTTTATCAGGATCTATATCTTTCATTTTAGTTACTTTTTCACTTCTATATTCACATTCTTGATTCATAAAACCATATTCTGCTTCAATTTGCTTCTCTTCTTCCTTAGAGTTAGGTACGAGCATAAAGTCTAAATACTCTTTTATGGCTTTCTTTTTATTTTTATTACTATATAATTTTAATATAAATTCACAATCTAGTATTTCAAGACTATCCTCTGAATCTCCTAGATATATGGAGGCACTTGAATATGGATATTGAAAAACTTTTTTACCCCATCCTTTCAATTTTCTAGGATTTTTATGTATATATTTTGATGCCTGAAGTAAATAATTGTCTTTATCTATTATCTCACTTCTAAATCTATCACAAAATACATGCCCTCTTCTTTTATATTTTCTATTATAATATTTAGCATAAGATAAATTTAGACCATGCATTACTCTACTTATATCTGCACCAGAAGCATCAATAACCATATGAGCATGGTTATCCATAAGGCAATATGCATATAATTTAAATCCATATCTTTGTTTATATCTTTTTACTCTTAATAAAAATTGGTCTTTATCTTCATCATCCCTAAATAGTAATATACCATCTACAGATCTAATCATTACATGATAAATTGAAAAGTTGGTTTTTAACCTAAGTGGTCTTGGCATATCCATACCCCTTTCACTAATTTTTTATTATATAAGTATTAGCTTAAGGGATACTTTTTATACCCAACTTTTTATTTTTTCCAATGAACCGGTTTTAATTTTAAAAAATTCCACTATAGAACCCCTCTCGTCAATATATAGACACGAGGGGTTTTATTATTGTCACTTTTATTAAAAATCACAAGCTTGATTTACTTCCTTAAAATTATCATCAGACGTTAAGTATTTCTCCCATAAATCCTTGAAGTGACCTCTGGTATTAATGAGCTCTTTAAAGTTTCCCTTCTGGACAATATGTCCGTTGTCCATCACCAACACTTTATCAAACATTTCCAATAAGTGTAGGCGATGAATAGTACAAATCACGGTACGTTCTTCATAATTTTCTAAAATTCTTTTAAAAATTAATCTCTCATTAAAAGCATCTACATTACTGGTAATCTCATCAAATAGTAATACTTTTTTGGATTTAGAGAAAAATAATGTTCTAGCAAGGGAGATTCTTTGCTTTTCTCCACCGGATAAGTTAACTCCCTTTTCCCTTATATCTGTATTAAGTCCTTCCGGTAGTTTTTCTATTACATCATCTAAGCCCGCCATATGTATAACTTTTTCTATTTCAGAAGATTCAGCTTTTAAACCAAAAGTTATATTAGATAATATGGTATTTTCAAAAATTTCTGCATCCTGAGAAGCTACTATTGCAGTATTTGCTATTAACCCTAAGTCTGAGCACTCCTGATTATCTACTGTAACTTTCATATTATCTGGTTGATAAAATCCAGCTAATAAATTGATTAGTGTACTCTTTCCTGACCCACTAAGTCCTACAACAGCTATCTTACTATTTTTACTAATATCCATATTAATATTAGTAAGAGTTGCTTTATCATCGGAATATTGAAAGTTTAAATCTTTTATACTAACATTATTCCAACAAATATTTTCTCCTCTATTTATAGATAAAACTTTGTCTTTAGATCCTTCTAAAATTGGATTAACTGACTTTAAAGCGGCTTTCCATTCTAATGTTTCATAGAAACTACTTATTATTTCACCAAATGAATCACTCATTTGCCTAATATAATTTACTATCATAATAAGACTTCCCACCATAATAGGTGTATTAGCTGTTTTATGACTCCATAATAAGTTCTTTATGCTAATATTCCGAATTTATAGACACTTTTATATTACTTTACTCTATTTAAATAGTTTATTTTTTAAGCTTTAGTTCTAAGTTTATAATTTCTTTATTCACTTCTTTTATAATTCTTTCACTCTTCCACTTTATCATCTCATGGAAAGTATATTTTTCTAATAACTTATTTACTAAGAAATAACCATAGGTATAACCTGAACGTGCCGGTATTTTTAAACTTTTATTATCTTCTCCCATGAAATATTTTGAAGTATACTCATCTGTTTTATTTCCTAAATTATCAATGACATCTTGTTTTGCATATTCCCAGCTTTCCATACTTCGTATTAACCATTCATTACTTTTACCTATATATACATATGTATCTCTACCCTCACATAATTTCTTTGATGCTGTCACTGCAAAGCCTTCAATAAAAATTCTTTCTGCCAAAGTTAAATCATTTCCAAACTCTGATATATTATTATGGATACAGTGGGTTATTTCATGGGCTAAAAAAATATTTACATTCTCAGGTTTAGGCATATATTCCATAGCAAAAAAAGTTGTGGGTCTTCCTTTAAAATCACTAACCCAACCATCAGCTAAATAGAGACCTACCATGGTAACAAAACATAATTCTAAATCAGAATCATTGCCTATGTCAAATAATTTCATGCAAGCATTACAAGTTTCCATAATTTTTTCTTCTATATTTTCATTAATGGACTTTACTTTATTAATACAATTTTCATATTTTCTAAATGAGTGTTCATATCTATCTTCTAAATTAAAATCTTTTTTAAATATTCTTGCAAGTGATAAGTGTTTATCAAAAACATCTCTATTTGGTTCTTCATATACTGACTTCCATATTTTTACCTTCTCATTATAACTTTTCCCCTTAGATTTGTCCCAAAATTCGCAAAAATTATTGGATATATCTCTAATTTTGACCTTCATAAAGTCTTCCCCCTATTAAAATTTCTTTTGTTAACCTAACACTTACTTAATAACTCCCCTTTTTTATCAGGCTAATATATATAATTATACCTTATAATTTAGTTATTTTCTAAATAAAATTCACTTCAAGGATTTATCTGATATTTCTATTCCCTTTGTTTTATATCCCTGTTCATAGAACATTGTAAGATGAGGTCTATTTCCTCCTGCACCACAATCTAATACCTTTTTTTCTAAATCAGTATTATTACAAAATCCAATTAATTTCATTAATATATCTTTTGACCAAGGATATAAACATCTATGATGTACTAAAATTCCCTTCTAGTATTCCATACTGTAGTATATGTCCTTTCATTGTTTCTTGTAGTTCACGCTTATTAGCATCTTCTTTTAAATCTAAAATAGTATCTAAGACATAAACTTTGTATGCATATTTATGACTGCCAAAGGGTGGCTTGGGTCCTCTATAATAATGTTTCCCCCCATAGGCACTTTTCCCCTGTATGGCATTTCCCAACGAAGGCACTACATTCTCTTTAGGTATACCTTCTGGTATAATACTAAAACTTGCTGGAATGTTCCATATCACCCAGTGGTTGTATACCCCTATGGGATGGTCTAAATCATCCATAATAATGGCTATTGTCTTTGCTTTAGAATCTACATCTTGAATTTCCAACTGAGGAGAAATATCTTCTCCTCTACCAGTGAATTTTACCGGTATATTACCTCCATCTTTAAAGGCCTCACTGGTTACTTTTAAATTTACAGGTGGTTTTACATAATCAGCCACATTAGTAATCTTCTTATATACAATAAAAGCTACCAATACTAATATAAAAATACACAACCCCATAACAAAATACTTCATACCTTTACACCCCTTTTAAAATTTAACTAGTCTCCTCTTTCCATTAAATATCCTATGATTTTATAAAACATTCTATATGTAGAGAAAATTATTTTTTAAAAAATAGTTTGTCATCAAATATGTTTTCTCAATGTTTCAAGACCTTTTAAAATAGTCTCCATTTCTTCTTCACTGCAGTTAATGAAAATATTATTAAAGAAGTTATTTATTGTATGTTGATACTTTTTAACAATATCATTGCCTTTATTAGATAGTTCAATATAGACTATTCTTCTGTCTTCTTTACTTCGTATCCTTCTTACTATATCTTGCTTTTCAAGCCTATCTATTATTCCAGACACTGTACTATTCACAAGCTTAATTTTTTTACTAATTTCACTTACTTTTAATCTCTTGTTTTTAGAAAGTACCTTAACCACTATTAGTTGTGGCATAGTTAATCCAGTTTCTTTAAGTTGATTTTTAATACCATGATTTAACTTAGAATTTATCTCTCTAATTAGGGAAGCAATTTCATAACCCTTTGATAAGTCATCCATCCTAACTCCTCCTTTCAACTATTTTATTATTTTGAGCTTTTTATTTCGTGCAATAATATTTCATACGCGAAATACTTTTTTATTATAACTTATTCATTATAAAAAATCAATATTTTAAATTAATTTAGATAATATTTTATTGGAATCTCTATTCTAACTTAATCTAAAAAATACTACTCCCATGCCTTAAGTATCTTAGGCATAATATTTCTTCTTTTTTTAATCTAAGTTTAATTGACAAATAAAAAGAGCTAGACAAATTTTTATCTAACCCTTTTTATTTCATAATAATCAAACCAATACTTTTGAGATGGAGTCTTTAATATAAAACTAAAGTAATGTCAATGTATTAGTGCACATTATCACTGTCACTATAGTGGCGTTGATTATACCTGGAAGATATGGATTTCTAGTTTCTCTGTAAATTTTACGGGAAATAATAGCTGCAACTGGTAAAATAACCACAATTGGAAAAAGCCAAATCCCTGCTATATTAGAAACACTTGTGAAAAATACATCTCCACTTCTAAAGAATGTAATATATTGAATAGCAATAATAACTATGCCACTAATACCATTAAATAAAGCTAATAAAGCTGTATTAATCCATTCTTTTTTCCCTATAGCTATGTAATTAAATGAATTAACAGCTACAGAATTTGCAATATAGAATACTAGGAAAAACGGTAAATATTTTAAAGCTATTAAAATCTTATCTGGTGTAAATGCTTTAACAGCTATTACCCATATACGGAAATCTGTCTTAAAGAAATAATCAGCTATAAATACTAACCCAAAGGATGCAACTACTACAAGTAAAGCCAATCCAATAGTTTTTAGTAGTGTTTTAAAACTTATAATAACACCTGAATCTCTAAGATTCATTCCCTGTTCTTTATTAAAGAATCTATATGACAATATGGTTATTAATATGACTGCAATACCTACGACCGCACTCCATACACCTATAAAAAATACAGGACTTTGGGGGAAAAAGTCAGGACGATTACTTTGAGTCCAATTGAAAAGTTTTATATAACTAAAACCAGAAATTAATGCAGTTAAAACTAATCCTCCAAAGAACCAAACTTTCCCTTTACCCTCAGGTTCTGGTCCAATTGTGGCTTTTTTAGAAGATTTAAGGGAACTAAAGGTTTCTGTATATAACATTACTTTAGTAAAACTTACTATAAACATACCAAATCCAATCAAGCCGATAAGGTTAAATATAACTTTAAATTGCCAGATTTGATTACTAGCTTTTATTGGTTCCGGGGCTCCAAAGGCATCTCCAAAAAACTCGATACCATAAGATACGCATTTTGAAGAAAAGTGATTCCATGGATGAATTTGAGCAGGGTTATAAATAACACGGCTAGCTGTTTCACCATTAATTTTCTGTTTATAAATAGTATCACTGCTACGGGTTTCTCCTTCCACATTTGGATCTACACCAAAGTTCAAAAATGATTGTGCATAATCAGTTTTAATATAATCTCTAGGAACTGTATGACCACCATCTTCTAGTTTGCTACGGAAGAAAAATTCATCATATTGGGCCGCAATAATGCCAACATCTCGACTACCATAATTATTAGTATATTCTGGGTTATCGGATCTTATACTCCAGTATAATGGCTCCATGGGATTAGTTGTATACATGGCATCATTGGCAACTAATAATACAGCTGAGATTAACTGTTCATCATCTTCTTTGAGATTATCTTCTTTAACAGACCAATTGGCAGCTCTAGCTCCATTTGAATGACCAGTAACTGCTATACGACTTTTGTCAACATATGGAAGGCTAGACATAAGCTCTACCGCATCATACATACCAGTACCACGCTTTGGCCATTCAGTTGGATCTACGGCATCAGAATTTCCATGGCCATACATGTCTATGGACATCACCACATATCCTCTACGGGAGTATTCAACAAAGTTTAAATCTTGCATTTCTCGATTGTTATACCAGCCATGGCTAGTAACAATCGCAGGAGCCGGAGTATCCTTAGTAGCATTTTCAGGAATAAATAATAATGCACTCATAAGGTGTCCCGAAGGTGTCTCCCAACGTAGGTCTTTCACCTCTACATTCCCACCTGATGTCTGAATTTGAGATGCTCCAATCATACTTATTAAGCATAATATTAAAGATATGGCCAGAATTCGTAAATTCTTTTTCTTGTTACTCATTTTTTATCCCCCTTTTAAATTTTTATAATAACTTATTTCATATATTATTTAGTAATCACCTCCCTATAGAAATTTAAATAAACTATAGAGGTCATGAAAAAACAAATAAAAAAAGCCATACTAAATTTTCCTATCTTTAAATAGGTATATTAGTATGGCTCTCCTAATCTCATGCCCAATTATTTAGTTACCCTAATTATATCACTATTACGTTATATAGTAAAGATACTACTTCATTTTTTTGAATTTTCTAAATTTAATTACATATTTCATTGTATGCTAAGTTATATGTATTATGTATATAAGATGTGGAAAGTATGCTATTTTTTTCACAATCTTTCTCTGTAATTTAATTTATTATTAATAAAAATACCATTTAAGATTTGCAAGCATAAGTCATCTATGTTGCAAACCCTTTATCTAAATTCTTTTTTTCATTATACTTTGTACTTTTAGTTGCCTAACTAAATAATGTTCTATATAATTAAGTTAAAGTATTAAAGTAAATTTTACCATAGTCATCAATAAAATAATAAAATATCTGAGGTGGTTTTGATGAAAAAATTAAATAAAAGTATAAAAATAGGTCTGTTACTTATAGTTCTGACATTAATACCCGATGCTTTAATAGGATTACCTGAATTTGTTACTGGATTAAGTTTAGGTGCTGGATTAGCCCTTCTATTAGTTGGTGCTTTTACTATTAATCATGACATGTCTAAATTCAAAAGATTTAAAGCCAATATTTTGAAGAACATATTTCAATAAAAGTTTTTACAATTAAAATAAAGCCTACATTTTACAGAATTCTGTAAAATATAGGCTAATCTTTTTTGCATTATTAATAATATCTAGTTCACCATATAAGAATATTATAAATTAAAACGTTCCTTTATGGTTTTTGCAACAAGTTCTGGAGAAAGATTGGAATTATCAATTTTTATATAATTTTCAAATGTTATCTCGCCATCGTTACTAACACAACGATAATTTTTGTCATCATTAATAAGTCGTTCATTAGAAGCTTCAATATCTCGTTTTGAAGCCTTATTGTTTAAGCGGTTTTCAGTAACATTTCTTTGCAACCTTATTTCTTGAGGTGCAACAAGTTCTATATAATAAACATCCGCACCGTTTTTTCTAAATATATTAGTTACATGCTCAACATAATCCCAGTCGGACTTTTGATCAAAAGCCCACATGTATGTAAATATTAACCCATAATTATCCGATGCTGCAAATTCTTCAAAAATAACTTCTCTTATTCTACTTATTGATTTCCCATGAAAATGACCAAATATTTCAATAACTGGTTCAATGGTCATATGATTATGAAATAATCGTAAATTGGTAATTTTCATAAGTTCCTGTCCAACTGTCATTTTCCCCACTGCTGCATCGCCAATTAAAAATACTAACTTCAAAACATCCCCTCCTATACAAATATAAATCACATTTAGTCAATATTTTATAGTAGTTATTAGTTATAGGGGGTATTGTACCATAACTACTTTTATTTGTATACTATTTTTTCATATATTTATTAAATTACTCTGCAATTATTCCTTCAGTAAAAGCTCTGCTACCTTATCAACGAATTTATCACTTTCATTTATTCAAGGTCCATGACCAGAGTGTTCAAACCATACAAGTTCTTTTTTCGGTGCATCTATCATATTATAATATTCTTCAGCTAATCTAGGAGGAGCATTTATATCATGTCTTCCTATAAAGAAATAAACTGGAACTTCTAACTCTGTTGCTTGCTTCCGTAGGTCAATTTCATATAACTGTTGATATACTTGATTAAAAGTTTTAACTATTCCTCTAAAATAATTTACTTTATCATATAAACCATATTCAGGTCCTATTACATCTTTAATGGTATTATGATCAGTAGGTGCAATAACCGAATTTTTTGCCATGGCATTATGAAGATACATTAAGTAAGTAGAAGATTTCCACGTAACATCATCTCCATAGTATGGGGGTGCTCCTTGACTTTTTAGCTCGTTAACTTTATCTGTATCACCCCGATCTTTTGCAATCTCAAGGGCCTTTTCATAACAAGCTAACTCAGTTTCTTCAAAGGCAACCATTTGTCCTGTACCGATAAATCCATGGTAAAGTTCAGGGTATTGCTTTACTAACCAAGTACCTAACGCGCTGCCCCAGGATTCTCCCATAATATATATTTTTTCTTTATTAAATCTTTCCATTAAATAAGTAGTTAATTTATGTCCATCGGAAATATAACACTCTGGAGTTAAAGTGTCTATATCCACCCCATGATATGACTTGCCAGACCCCGGTTGATCCCAATTCACCACCACAAAATGCTTTTCAAGCCTTCTTAGTTGACTCCTTGTTGCTGCTAACTGGGTTCCCCCTGATCCACCTGCTAAAAACAATAATACTGGGTTATTCTTATTTTCTCCCCGTATTGTTACCCACTGATCACTTCCATCAATATTTATTTTCTCAAGACTAGCTATACTATTTTCTAGCACTTCTCCATCTTCTCCTAAAATTGGTGGAGTATAAGCCACCATTTGTGATATGATAACCATAATACTTACTACCAATATTAAGGAAACTACTACTATAATTTGACTACGTAGTTTATATAGCCATCGGGTAACTTTCTCCTTATTGCGGGTTATTATGCCTACTCCCAATGTTATTAAAGTTGTCACTAGAAAAACTATAATAGCTAAAATTAATCCAACTATAACTATCCCTTGCACTATTAACTCTATATATACTGTTGACATAGTTGGTATAAGTCTAGGACGTAAAAGAAAAATATATGTAGCTAATAAATAACAGCAAACATTGATAATATAACGACAGGCTTTTCCTTCCACAGTTTTTTTAAGCCTTGAATAAAATTATTACTAGAAATATCTAATTTCATATTTTATCTCCCCTCTAAATAAAGGTTTTGTCAAAAGTTTCATCAAAAAACCTTGACAAAACCTTTATTTTTACAAATTTATATATAAAATACTTGCCACCCCCAAAAATAGGGTACAATTTTATTGACAAGATAAAATTAAGACCAA
>NZ_JBAKFX010000054.1:0-27577 GCF_037577855.1 Dethiothermospora halolimnae
GATTTTGCCGCCGACTTCCTTCAGATTCCACCTCACGGTGGACACCCTTGTCTTCAGCTAGCACCTATATCACCTTCGGTGTTCGGGACTTTCACCCTATAGACTGTGTCCATGCTGGGCACACATATATAAGGACGTGTTTTAAAACACGTCCTTATATATTTAAAACTATTTATTTTTTATACAGAATATCTATTTATATGTCTTTTTTAAATTTATAAAGGGTTATGTTGTTTTATGTCGAATATTGTTTTTATGGGTCGAAATAAATTTTAAAATGGAGGCTAATATGAAATTAAATTTTAAATCTTTTAAAGTAAAAATTATATTAATAATGGTTGCCTTTAGTTTACTTATGGCGGTATCCACATCATTAGTAAACTACATAAAATCAAATGATATAATTACTAAATCACAAAGTAAAGAAAAAATGTTAGTGGAAGAAAGTATTAGAAACCATATAAGGGACACCTATATAGCCTATGAGATAATAGAACAGGGCTTATCTGAAGATATGATAAAGTATACCAACATTTTGATGGAAAAATATAAAGAAAATCCCGATGTATCCACATGGGATTTAGAAAAGTTAAAAAAGGATTTTAAGGGTATGGATATATATATAATTAATAGGGATTATGTTATAGATTATTCAACTGTTCCCGGAGATGTAGATTTAGATTTTAAAACCTTTGGTGAAGACTACGTTTCTTTTTTAGATAATGTAGTGGATAACGGAGTCTTTTCTTCAAAACGTATAACTGTGGAACAAAGTACAGGTGATATAAAGAAATATAGTAAAACTCCTACCCCTGATAAAGAGTACATTTTAGAAATAGGTGCCAGTGTAAAAAAATATGGTGATCTCCTTCAAGAACTGGACCTAAGAACCTTATCTGAAAATATTAAAGGTAAATATGACTTTGTCCATGATATAACTATATATGATAATGAAGGGGTGTCAATAGGAAAGCTAGATGAAAATAATAAGCCTATAAAGATAGAGAACAATAAAGACTTACTTTTAAAATCTGTAGAAACCAATGAATCACAGACAACTACAGAAAAGGACTTAACATATAAATATATCCCCTATGCCCTTAACCCCGAAAACGGTGTTACCGACACTAAGGTTATTGAGATAGTATATGATAATTCTATTTTGAATAGTTATATTAAATCTTATCAAAGAATCTTTTTTATAACATTAGTCTTAGTCATACTATCATCTATATTAATAGCATTCATAATAGGTAATAAAGTGGCCAAGCCTACACTGGAAATGAATAAATGGATAGATAAGGTAGCTAATTTTGATTTAAGAGATGATGAAAAGATGGATAAAACTAATATTTCAGCCGATGAGATAGGGCTAATGAAGAAAAACTTAATTAATATGAAAAAGAGACTACAAGATCTTATTACCGATATAAGTGAAAATTCCCAACAAGTGGCAGCTTCTTCTGAACAGTTAAGTACCAGTGCCGCAGAAAATACTGAGGCTTCAGAACAAATTGCCATATCTGCCCAGGAAATTGCAACAGGTTCAAATGAGCAAACCAATATTACCGAAAATATGTACAATCAAGTATATGAACTACATAAAAATATTAAAGAACTGGCAAGTAGTTCAGGCAATGTTGAGAACTTAACTAAGGGAGCTGTAGACTATGTTAGTGAAGGTAATGAGAAAATTCAAATAGCTGTTACCCATATGGATCTAATAAATAAAGTAGTTTTGAATTCTTCAACTGCCGTATCTAAGTTAAGGGAAAAGTCCCAAGAGATAGGAAATATAATTAATGTCATAGAAGATATATCGGAACAAACAAATCTATTGTCATTAAATGCTGCAATTGAAGCTGCTAGAGCTGGAGAACACGGTAAGGGTTTTGCCGTTGTTGCCGATGAAGTTAGAAAACTTGCAGAACAATCTTCCGATGCTGCAAAAAATATCTCTAATATTATTACAGAAATACAAGAAGATACTAAAAAAGCTGTTGAATCCATGGAAAGTGGAACCAATGCGGTTAAAGATGGTATTGAGGTAGTAAGTCATGCTGGTAATTCCTTTGAAGAATTATCTTCTTATATTGATAAGGTTTCAAATGAAATACAAGTATTTTCTCAATCCACTGAAAATATAGCTAATTCCAGTGATATAGTATCTGATAATATGGAAGAAATATTAAGCATATCTAGTAAAATAGCCAACAGTACCCAAAGTGTTGCAGCAGCTGCTGAAGAAGGTACTGCATCTATGGAAGAAGTTGCAGCATTATCTAAACAACTTTCTGGGATGGCAGAGGATCTAAATAAGATGGTTGAGAAATTTAAACTATAATATACAATATAAGAAATCCCTTTCTGTAATATTACAGAAAGGGATTTCTTATATTTATTAAAAGCTATATTCTAACTATGTTTTCTTTTATAGGAAAATACAGAGGCTAAATAAGAAGCTCCTAAAGCTAAAAAAGCAATACATAAAGATAATATAATGATCTGATATTTTTTCAAAGTGAAAAATGTATACATATCAGTCATTCCAAAATGTCCCTTATAAATTTAAAGGCTAACAACTTATCTTGTCATTTTCAACCCATCCAATTACTCCATTCTTTTTTACTAAAGTTATTTTATCAGTCTTTTCTACGATTGATACAACATCACCTTTTTTAGCCTCAACAAAATAATCTGTACTATCATAGCAACGTATAACATCCTTAGCCTTAAAGATTTTATCATTTTTAATTAAAAGATTATGATTTGAAGATATATGCCTGCAAAGGCTGAACTCTTCCCCTTCTTCAATGATATCAATTAAATTATCACTCCAAGGGATTTGAATAGTATTTTTGTTTGCCTGTTGAGGTTTTATTATCTCACCGGTTAAAAGATTATCTACACAATGAAAAGTGATATTGTCTCCATCTATAATCAATGCGTTTAACTGACCCTCTGACCTTATGCCATTTCCTCCATCTATACTTATAATTTTTTGCTCTTTATTTATAATTGGATTGCAACAAGCTCTATCTTTTCCATAATTTGCTGTTGGCCAATGTCCTACTACAACATATTTTGAAAAAGCTAGTCCCTCATCCATAAAGGCATCTCGTTTTACAATCTCATTGACTTCATTCTTTTCTAAATCTTCAGTTGTAATGCCGGCATGGGCAAATATGTAATCTTCTGTTTCAATTATATGGGGTAATTGTTCTAAGTAACTCAGTTCCATGGTAAAATTTTCTATTAACTGATTTTTAATAAAATTAATATCTGATTTTTCATTAACTTCAATGGAAAGCTTGTCACACATCTCATTTAATATGCTGTTTTTTCTAAATAACATGTACCTCAAAAGGTTTTCATCATCTATTTCGTACTTTATATCTTCCCATAAAGTATCACAGTTCCCTGTGGCTACATAAACTTGTTGGTTATTAGATAACTCTATAATATACCTTAAAGTCTCTAAACTATTTTCTCCCTTTTCAATTAAATCCCCAACCAAAATTAAAATATCCTCTTTTGTATAATTAACCTCCCCTAATAATCTTTTAAAAAGCTCTAAATTCCCATGTATATCACTTATGGCAATGATTCTTTTTCCTTTATCAAGTGTAACTTTTTTAACTGTAGGCTTCATTGATTTATAACCCCTTCCCCTTATATTGTGATAATATTATTAATGTATACTATTCTGTTTTTCTGCATAAATCCCTTTTATTCCAATATATTTTTATCTTTGAATGACAAATTCTATGAACCTGTTGACTTATATCGACTCAACCCAAATCTAAAAAATCCATAACTGGGAATCAAAAATAACAATGATATTATTGGCAAGAACATAAATAAAATATTTTTTTCTCTATCTAGTAAATATAATAGAGGATAATATTGAAACAAAGCTAAGGGAATCACAAAGGTAAAGAATTTTAGTATAACATTACCGTAAACCGAGAAAGGGTATCGGCCAAACTGACGTACACCATAGGTGAAAATATTCATAAAGTCTAAGCCCCGAATTGTAAAGAATGAACATGCTGCTTTAATAAGAAATAAGCTAAAAAACAAAGCCCCTCCACAAAGAATCATCAAGGATAAAGTCAAAACTTTTTCCCAAGTCCATATAATTCCACTAATGGAAATTGCATAGAATAGTACTATCACAGCCTGTATCAGTAGCCCAATTCGTGTAAAATCCATATTAGGCATTAAAACTTGTAATATAATATTTCTTGGTCTAACAAGGGCCCGATCAAACTCCCCATTACCAAGCATTCGTGGAAAAACAGCCAATCCACCTCCAAACATCTCTCCCAGTGAGAAAGCCATCATAATAACGGCGAAACATAGGAGTACCTGGGCATATGTAAAATCATCCACGGCATTAATTCGTAAAAAGATAAAATATAATCCAAAGAATGACGTAAATGCCGTAATAAACTGCCCTAATGTGGTTAAAAAGAATGATACTCTATACTCCATCTGACTTTTCAAATTCATAACTATAAAATTTAAGTATACCTTCATATTATCCCCCCTGAACAATTACTTTTTTTAAAGTGCCACCCATGATAAGCTGTCCCATACCTACTAGAGCTACTAACCAAAACACTTGAAATGTGATACCCTTTAACGCATCTACACCTACAATGTTTCCAGTGTATATTCGAAGCGGCATATTTTGCATGGCCGCAAAGGGAAGTAATTTAACAATGGCAAGAACCGATGGAGGAAAAAATGGCAAAGGTATTACTCCACCGGATAGAAACATAGTCAGAGCCTTCACTATAATTTTTATACCTCTTTGAGACAGTGTATAGAACAGTGAAATATACATAAGCATAGCAAAGGCCACAACTACACATAATGCAAGTATAGTTGACAGAAAAAACAGAAAAAACTGCCCAATATCAGGGGGCAAGGACATTCTGTACTTTTCTGGCATCACAAAGGCTACAAGTATGACTGGTAGACAATTAAGTATGGTAAAGGACACACGATTGGCAGCTGACTGGCAAAACCAACGACCATATAAACCCATTGGCCGCACTAGCTCATAGGCAATAGAGCCACTTCTAATGGCCGAGTAAATTTCACCGTCTGAAAACACCACCGCAAACAATACCATTAATGTCTGTTGCATCCATATATAAGAAACAGTCTGGGAAAATTCCATTGGTAAATTAGTGCTACCGGTGCGATAAATTGCCCAGAAGGCCAATATTTGCATAAATCCCCATACAAAATTTGTAATAATCCCACTAAAGGCCACAGCACGGTATTGCAAGTTATTAATAAATCGTATACGGAATACTGCTATGTATCTTTTCATATTCTATCCCCCAATTAATAAACATAATTTATTTAAGTTTTTTCACTAATATAATAAATTTTAGCATTATGATTTTCCACAGTTTTATCACTAATGTGATCATAGTATATTGTTATACATTTTTCAATTAGTAGTTTTTAGCTTGTCCACTAAAGATTTATTAACATTGTTATGGACAGTTTATTATAAGAACTTATAATAAACTGTCCATTGGGTTAAAATTTTTTATTTTAATATCCGTAAAAAAAACTCCATTTATTTGAATAAAAAAATACTCTAGCCCTAAGTCTAGAGAAATATATATTTTTCATATTATTTTTCACTAAAATTACTTTATCAGCCTTTCTTGCAATTTAAACAGTAACACCTTTTTTAACCACAATAAAATGATTTATTTTTGTTTTGAAAAACCAACTTGTCCTATACTCTCTCCAATTTTATAGTAATTTCCTGGAGCATAGATCAACGGGTCAATATCCTTCATACTTATCTTACAATATGATGTGTCTTTTATCTTCTCATCTACCTGAATATTTTTTACTTCACCTACATAAATAGCCCCGTTTTCCTGGGAAATTATGTCTGTCACCTGGCATTCATAGACCCATGGTGATGGTTCTAGTATCGGGACTGATAAAACTTCTCCTTTTTTACATCCAACCTCCATATCCAACATTTTATTACTGGAATAACCTGAATTCATTCCACAATAATCGGCTAAATGCATCATTTCTGTCGTAATAAGATTTGCTGAAAACATTCTGTTTTTTTCTACAAGCTCCCTTGTTAACTTTTTTCCTGAGGAAGCAAACATAAACTTTGGTGGATTGGCAGAACAAAATGTAGTCCATGTTATTAACGTAAAATTAGGATCACCATTATCTTTATATGTACCAATTAAATATGATGGTTGAGGGAAAAAACCTCTTTGGGGTTCTATGGAATATTTAGCCATTATAAGTCCTCCTTTAGATTAATCTTTTTTTGCTAGCTAGTAGTTTTCTGCTATAGTGCTTGTCTCATCTAATAAATTTTTATTCTTTATTTCTTAGTTTATATATCCTACAATCGTTTTATTTTCTAAATTCATCATATAGCAACAGCTTATATTTGTCAATGATATAAGTTTCATACTTTTTTACTAAAAAATCTAAGGTTCTCATTTTTTTAGTTATGGCCCTAGCATATGCTTTTTCTCTATCCTTAAACATATAATCATGGTCATCTTAGCATCTGCACCATAAAGATCTATTTTACCAGGTGCTATTGGCAGTAACCACCTGATTTTCGAGCATTACAATTCCCTCTATAGCAGCATAGTAAGCCAGTCATTTCTTCCCTCTTTACCACAATATCTATGAAGCATAAGGTCTTTTTTAAAATTCAACTTAATATATTATTGTATATTTTTCTTTAATATGTTGTTTTTACTATTTTAAATTATAATATAACATTATTCTTTTGTAATTATTTACCTTAAAAGAATCTAGACTTATTTTAGAAAATTGCACTATACTATATTACTATTTAATTTAAGAATAAAAAAAGACCATAAGAAGATAGTTTCTTCTTATAGTCTAAAATAATCAATTAGTATCATAATCTATTTATCAGATATCTGTAAATCTTTTATAGTTGAAAAAATGTCTTCAATACCATCTGAGCCCGAACCATAAAGAAACTGTATAAAGTTTAAGTCATGATTGTACCCATCATAAATATGAACTGTCAAATTTTCTTTACCTAATTCTTTAAATCGATTTTCAACATCATAAGTACCTTGAACAGGGCAATTGGCATCATAGGTACCCTGGAAGATATACATAGGAATATCAACCTTAGTCATTATATCTTCGGTTTTAGGTAGTTCAAAATGAGCCCTAAACCAATTTGTCATGAGTGGGGGCATCATTGTTGACATATTTTCCTTAATCCACTTATCATCCCCACTTTCAATTGCTTTAAAGAGCCCCTCTTTAACGGGAGTCATCATCGTGGCAAAATCCTCTACAGTTATTACACCATCGCCGTCCAAATCAATATCCTCAAATGCAGTTCCCCCCAATACACTATCTATAATTTTATTAGGATCTGCTTTATATTGCTCCTTTGTAATCTCTTTACTACCAACAGCATTAAAGAAAAGTGTGTAATTGAAAAATGACATTCCACCACCTAATTGATACTCTAATACATCCCGCATATTATCATTGGAGTATCCCATAAGGACCAAAGCATCAGCTTCTGCACCATATTCTGATACAGCCAGTGGAGCTATAACGGTACCTTCGCTGGCCCCAAGGAGTATTATATCTGCATCTGATAAACGGGGATCTTTCTTTAACTGGTCAATCATACATTTGATATCCTGAGCTATATTTTGAGGAGTATATTGTTTGTAACCATTCTCGTCAATACTAGCATAATTAGGACCTTCATCCCCCAAGCTAATTCCCCTTGTATTATAAGTAAAAAAGGCTGTACCATCACTAGTGAATTTATCTGCATAGACATCTAGATATTTAAACCTAATACTTCCAACATTGTCTTGTCGACGCATTTCATAAGTATTAGGACCGGTACCGGGAACTAATATTACAAGCTTGTTAATTTTTTCTTTTCCCACAGGTACAGAAAGTCTTCCAGTTACTTCGAATCCGTCAAAGGATTTAATGGTCTTAATTTCGTCTTCACGACCTTGCAAACCAAGGGATTTGATCACTTTAACAATGTTTTTTAAATCTGTCTTTGATAGGGGTTCACTACCATTAAAGTTTCCATTTTCATCGGCTGATAATATGCCCTGGGCTACAACCTTCTCAATGCTATCTAGTGCCCATAAAGGCAACTCTTTGTGATCCCCAAAAGCTGGACTATTGTCAGGTTTAGGTAATTTAATTAATTTATCCAATGCCAAAGCTGCCTCACTACGAGTAATAATATCTTGGGCACGAACGGAACCGTCTGTATATCCCGTTATATATCCATTCTTCTTTGCTGCCATTAACTCAAAATAATCCTCAGTTTCCAAGTCAATGTCTGAAAACATTTCTTCGTTATCCATTACTGTATAAATATAGAATATGTCGTTTATTGTCTTTATAAACTCCCCTCTAGAAACGTTGCCTTCGGAAGCTTGAATCCTGGTTATAGGTGAAACTACAATTAATAAAGACAAAAATAAAGCTGTGAATTTCTTCATAATATTCTCTCCTTAATATTTATTTTAAAACTCTTTGTGCCTAAATTTTTCCTATTCTAACCAATGATTACTAAATATATTATACCAAGTATTGGATTTATGTCAATAACTTATATGCTGACGGCATAATATCTCTTTTACTTTTTAGAGATGATATTATGCCAGAGCTCCAATATTATATGGCTACCTCTAAGAATGTTCATATCAGCTGGTTTGGAGGAGAGCCAACACTTTGTACAAGCATTATTCTTGAAATGTCTTCTTTTATACAAAAGTTACAAAAAAGGTATAAGTTTAAATACGATGCAAATATGACTACAAACGGATATCTTCTGGATTGTGAATCATTTCAACAATACTATAAAGCTGGTATTAATGCATATCAAATAACTTTAGACGGATGGAATCATGATGTAACTAGACCACATGTTTCTGGTAACGGAACATTAAAAACCATTTTAGAAAATTTAAAAAGTGTGTCATCGTTGCCAGAAGAATACCAATTTCACGTTACTATCCGTCATAACATTTTAGATGGAGACCAAGACTTTAGTTGGTATGATTTCTTATATGATCAGTTTGGAACAGATGCTCGTTTTTCTGTTGCAGTTGTTCCCGTTAATGATTGGGGTGGAGAAACGGTAAAAAAACTAAATATATTAAAAAGAAATAAAAAGCAAGTACTTCAGACAGTACATGAAGAGTATCTCGACAAAATCGGAATGCGCCGTGAAGGAAAAGTGAAATTACCCTTTTCAGATATTTGTTATGCTTCTTGCCCCCGTGGATTTATATTTCGCGCCGATGGAAAAGTAGAAAAGTGTTCAATTGCTTTGAATCATCCTAAAAATCAAGTTGGTGTAATTCATGCAGAAAATGGTGTTATATTAGATGAATCGGCCTGCAAACTCTGGTGTACCAGTGATTTGAAAACTGAATGTTTAACTTGTAACGATGTATTAAGTTGTTTAAATATTTGTTGTAGAAAAGTAATTATTGTAGATGGTCGGACTGAAAGTGTTTGTTTATGTAAAACGCTTACGGATAAAAGAGAAAGAGTAAGCGAGTAGATGTACAGAAGTTGTTAACCAATGATACTAACATTAAGGAGTAAGAGATATGTTTTATTATTTAAAAAAGAACTGGAAATTTAGTTTATTAGTATGTTTTTTACAGGTTTGCGTATGGGGTATGCAAGCAGCTGTTCAATTGTTATTAATTAAGACTTTTGATGCTGCCATAAATCTGGAATTTAAAAACTTTATGTTTTGGACTATTGTAAGTTTAGGTTGTTGGGGAATATATTTTACGTTTGGAATAGCACAGGGATATTTTCAAGCTCAAACTATTAGAATTTTGAACAATCATGTACGACACGATTTATATTTATCTCTAATGAGTAAAGACTATCAGGAATACAATTCATTAGACTCAGGTGAGTACATTTCTTGGAAAGAGGAGATGCTGCAAGCGACCAAATTGAATCTACAAATTGTCGTTTGAACTATACTCAAAACACAGTAGGGGGAGTACTTGGATTTTTAAATGTTTCCTTACAGATAATGTCGGAAATTTTAATTGTATTATTAGCATTTGCTGGCAGAATTAAGCTAGCAGTCTTGGCTGGGGGAACTAACCTAATAAGTGGGGTTTCCAATGGTTTTAGTAATATTGCACGTTTTCGCCTATCTATTGCTGCAAGCAAACCCTACTTTATGAAAATTAATGTTCAAGATAATTCCATTATTCAAAAAGATACCCCTGATTCAAAATTAATAAAAGAAGCTATTATAGTTAAAAATGTTTGCTTACATTATGGAACAAAGGCTGTGCTTAAAAATGTAAACATAGGTTTTAAAAAAGGTGGAAAATATGCCTTAATAGGCCCATCTGGATGTGGAAAAACAACTTTGCTAAAGCTTCTTTTGGGATGGCTTCCAGATTATTCGGGAACTATTAAATTTGATGATGTAAATGCTAAAGATTATACAATTGAACAAATACAGAAACAGATAAGTTATATCGATCAGGATGTATTCCTATTTAATACTACAATCAAAGAAAACATCACATTAGGTGAGGAATTTCCTAAAGACAAGCTGGAAAAAGCTATAAAAGATAGTGCATTAGTTAATGACTTGAGAAATATGCCAGAGGGGTTAGAAACTTTTGTTGGAGAGGGAACCAGTTCACTGGATCAGGAAAATGCTGATATTGTAGAACAAAGCTTACTAATGAATCAAGAACTAACACTTATTCTTGTGAGTCATCATTTATCATTAGAACGCAGAAATCAGTTTGACCAAGTCTATGAACTACCAACATTAAACAATATAGTGTAAATATTAGTATTTGTTAGATATAGATGATCATTTTAAAATAAACTTTAAAATTTATTAGGAACAGTTCATTATAAAAATTTATATGCTACCTACGTAATATTACCTTTACTTTTTAGATATGATATTATGTCAAAACTTTAATATTATATACTTAGTATTTTTTAATGAACTGCCCCTGGCATTACTCTATCCATTTTATCAAGCTTTAATAGAATAATTTCTTATTTATGACCAATTAATGAGATAAGTCCATTTGATAAATTTTCTCCCCAACATAAATAGTCATGTCCACCTTTAAATTCTTCATATTCTACTTTATAACCTTTAGCCTGTAATACATCCCTTAGTTTTTTATTTACCCCAATCATATTTTCCTTCTCTTCTAGAACTCCTACATTTAAGTAGAATTTTAATGGTAGTTTTTCTATTTTTTTAAATTGTGAGCTAATCCAACAATCACTTTCTTCTTTATCCCAATCATTAGGCTTATACCAATAAGCTCCAGATTGAGAAAGGACATTTCCAAAAACCTCAGAATAGTTAAGTCCTATATATGAAGCAGTAAGTCCACCTAAACTTAGCCCACCAATTATACCATCTCTGGCTTCCTGGGATATATTGTAGTTTTTTCTAAACCAAGGCATAAAATCATTAATAACAATATCTAAAAATAGATCACTACAACTAAGTTCTTCTTCCCTCGTATCGGTTGAATCGATAAATAATGTAATCACTGGAGGTATTTTTTTATCTGCGATTAAATTATCCAGAACATTTTTAACAGAAAGTAATTCCAGATATTCATCTCCATCTGTTAATACCAAAAACTTATACGGTTGTCCGTCTTCGTTATATCCATGGGGCGTATAAACCCTTACTCTACGACTCGCTTCTAGTCTCGAGCTTTCAAGGGAATATTCCATTATTTTTCCTTTAGATATATGATTATTTTCCTTAACCCAAATATGCTCATCAGCTTTTGGCATTACAACATAAGATAATATTTCATCATCACCATCGTCTTCATCTACCACATATAGAAAGTTTTTATTAAGTTCATCATGTTGTAAGTTTTCAAACCTGCTATCCCAGTCATCATCTAGTGGATCATTAACAGAATAATTATATTGAAGACGTATATCATTCCTAATTATACAGCTTATATACCATAGGTTTGTATCTAGTAATCTTTCCATTTTATAGTTTAAAAACATGCAGTCTTCCATCTCCGGTATAACTAAGACATTCTTTACCTTGTCATCTCCCTTATATATAAAGGTAACTAAATGATAATCTGGATCTTCCTTTATATCTTCTATCAAAGGTGACCCCTTTTCCTCAATATTACTCCAAAACTGTTCTAGAGCTTCTCTATTTCCCTGATCTAATTGCTTTTCTAATTTTAAGATTTCAAAACTAGTTATTTTTGATTTTTCCATATATATCCCCCTATTTTTTATTTGTCCTTTACTCAAAATGAAATTATATTTTACCAATACTAAAAATAATAATTAACAGAAAATTATTCATTATATACTATAATATGTAATGATTGCTATTATATTTTATACTCTATCATTTGTCAATGTATGACTATTGTTATTTTTTTAAATTTGTATAATTTTTTTCCAGCCTTGAGCTTATTCTAATGATAAACTGTAGTCTTAAGCTTATATTTTTATTTATAATTACATCTTACATATTTATAAAATTAAGCAGGCTAATAGCCTGCTTAATGATTACTACACCTTATTATTTTTAAAAATTAGTACCCACATCTCCACATGACTTAAGTAGACAAAACTGATGTAGTGAGAACCCACTGGTTTATTGGAAGAAGGGTATTCTTAAAATCTATCACTTAAATCAACACCAGATTTCAACTTATAGTCCCAATATTTTTCCAATACATCATTTGAGTATAGCATCCTGGAAAAGTGGCCTCATATTCTTTCTGTAAAGCTCTATCTGGTTCCGTCAATTCCAAGCACACCTGACTAACTTTACCGTCATAGATATTTGTGAATTTAACCTTATATCTATTGTTCAATGAAAGCAGTTGATCTATACTATGTATTTGAGATTGTATTAACAATGATCCTGTATACCCAAGTTTGCTATAAAACTTTTCTGCAGATTCAACTGCACCAAGGGTAATGGAGTGAACGCCATAATGTATCGCCCGTTTCTCAAGGAGAAAGATCATCTTTTTTGCTATTCCCATACTCCTATAATCTTCATGCACAGCCACCGCCCTAATGGTAATACTGTGGTCATCATGAATGCTACCAAAAACAATACCTATTACTTCATTGTCTAAACTTGCATACAACATCAAATCACCGTGATTTTCCATCCGTTCTTCCCATTTTTTAAAGGAATACTCTGGATTATTGACAACAGACATACCCTTAAAAATCATTTTAAAGAAATCAAGTGCTTTTTTAAGTTCTTGTTTGGATGAGACATTTTTGATTAAGTAATTTATGTTATTGGCCCTTTCCATACATATCCCCCTATTTTTTTATTTATTCTTTGTCCCAAAATGAAATTATGTTTTTCCAATATCAACAATAATAATTAACAGAAAATCATTCAATATATGTTATAATATACCATATATTGTTGTTATATTTTATATTATGCTACTTGTGAATATATGTCAAGATATCATTCCAGTCTATAGCTTGCTTTTTACTATTCATAATAGAGTACTCCTTTATTTTATCGTCTGTTATTTTAGCAAAGTTTTTAGCTATACACTAAATAGCAACTCTTTGACACTTGCTTTTATTGACATAAAAGCAAGTGTCAAAGAGTTGCTTTATTAGGAACAGTTCATTATAAAAATTTATATGCTACCTACGTAATATTACCTTTCGTTTTTAGAGATGATCTTATGTGAAAACTTTAATATTATATACTTAATATTTTTTAATGAACTGTCCCTTACATTAATCTCTGAAACCTACCTTTCTACTACCCTTCATGAAATTTCAGCTTCAACTGTTCTTTTACACTTTTATAATAGTCATAATTACCAAGATAACTTTTAAAGGCATTATTCTCAATAGCAATGACCCTTTCAGACACTTTATTGATAAAATATCTGTCATGGGATATAAAAAGTATAGTACCATTAAAATCTTCTAAAGCTTCTTCAAATGTCTCAATGGAGTCAATATCTAGATGATTTGTAGGTTCATCTAATATTAATAGATTTATATCTTTGTATAAAAGTTGGGCAAGCTTTAGCCTTATCTTTTCTCCCCCTGACAAGTGTTTTAACTTTTTAAATACATCTTTTCCATAAAACATGTATTTAGATAGGTATTCCCGTGCTTCCCCTTCAGGTATAAAAATATCTTCCCTAAAGCATTCCAGTATAGTAAGCTCTTCATTTGAAAAAGTAATTTGTTGGGGTAAATAGGCTGGTGATACACTAGCCCCTAATTTCACAAGTCCTTCATCTGGCTTTTCCTTGCCTAGCAGCATCTTTAAAAAAGTTGTCTTTCCACTACCATTGGGACCAATTAGGGCGACCCTTTCACCAAAACGAACCATCAAATCTGCATCCCTAAAAATCACTTTATCTTTAAATTTTTTAGATAGCCCAATTGCCTTGACGGTTTCTTTTCCCGATCTATGGGTAGTTTCGATATTAAGTTTCATATTCCGTTTTTGAAAAATTGGTTTGTCCACTCTATCCATTTTATCAAGCTTTATTTTTATGCTTGCTGCTCTTCTAAAGAACTTATTATTATCAGCCCTCATGGCCCAATCTCTTAGTTTTTTTATTTTATTTTCCATGGAATTTATCTTCTTTTTCTGTTCTCTAAAGTGTTCATATTGTATTCTCATATTTTCTTCCTTTTGGCGTAAATAAGAAGAATAATTCCCATTGTAGGTTATGGCCTCCTTATCCTCTATTTCTATAATCTTATTTACTACATTGTCTAAAAAGTATCTATCATGGGAAACAGCAATTACAATCCCATCATAACTACGAAGATAACTTTCAAGCCACTGAATAGACTCCATATCTAGATGGTTTGTAGGCTCGTCTAAAAGTAATACGTCTGGATTATCAATCAAAAGTTTCCCTAAAATTACTCTTATTTTTTCACCTTCACTTAACACACTAAAATCCTTATTTAAAAAACTTTTATCAAAATTAAGTCCGGTGATAATCCTACTTAACTTTTCCTCGGTATCATAGCCACCCTTTATCTTATATAACTCCATTAAATGACTATATCTCTTTAAAGCTTTTTCAAGGTGATTATCTGTTACCACCTTCATCTTTTCTTCTAATTGTCGCATTTCTTTTTCTATACTACAGATCTCTTTAAAAGCCATCTTTAAAACTTCAATCACCTTTATACCCTCTGGATATTCAGGCATTTGCTCAAGATAAGCACATCTGGTACCCTTTGAAATCTTAACCCAACCCTCATCATATCCAGGAGGTATCGGGGCATAGGGATACCCTATACAATGTCTAAGTTTTATGATGCCTGCAATTAACTTAAGAATCGTAGTCTTGCCACCTCCATTTTGGCCTATAATGCCTACTCTTTCTCCTTCACTAACTTGAAATGAAACATTCCTAAGAACAAGGGTTGCATCCATATATTTTTTCACACCGTCTAATGATAATTCATGCATATTAACACCTTCTTTCATCCATAATTTAAATAATGCTATTTACAGATAGGCGAAGAAGGTATTTATTACTGTTAAGGTGTTGGGAAGAAAATAATAAGTCAAAGATACGACGGATATTTTGTATTAGACAAGGAGGTAGAATTCGTTGATAGTGGACTATCAGCGTGTTCTGCCGACGCAGTATAATGCAAAATAGACTAGCATACTGACTTATTATTTTTTCCGAATGCCTAAATTTAAGAATAAAAAAAGACCATAAGAAGATAGTTTCTTCTTACAGTCTAAAATAATCAATTAGTATTATAATCTATCCAAAATCCTCTCAAGTAAGAGTATATGTATGAATAACAACATACTATTATACCATTATATTTTGACCTTAAGTTATTTAGAATCTCTTATAAATTATAAACTTGAATTTCAGTAAAGTAAGTTACCTTCTAAATTGCCTTATTCCATAAAGAGCATAACAATAAAACCTAACTATAATTAGGCAAATTTAAACTCATTATAAAATATATATTAATTTCAAATAAATTAATATTAGCAATTAACTGGTTTCATAACTTACTTTCCTCCTTCAGAATTTTCTTAATTATATCACTTTTTATAACTCCTGTAAACTGATTTTTCCTTGATTTTCTAATATATATATCCTGAAACACAAAGTTTAGAATTTATAAACTGTCAAAGACAACTTTAACTATAAACACCTTTTATATTATAATATTTTCTCCATCACCTTGCCCTGCATCATGTTATATACTGCCTCTTCAATATTTAAAGATGAAATGGTTACAGAAAATATTCCTACAAATCCCTTTCTAAGGCAACCCTTTTATCCAGTTGCTTAAAGTATCTAAAAACTCCCTTGTATATATCTTTTCCCCAATAAGAAAACTGTGGAGTAAAAGAAGGTGTTCCTTGTCTTGATACTTACTTTTTAATAGTTCATGGGTGGCATCTGGAAAAATATAAAGTTCATAGTTTTCCTTGCCCATGGCTTTAAATGTATCATCATAAATTTTATAGCTCTCATAAATATCCACATTTTGATCCTTTTCCCCAAACATACCTAAAAAAGGAACTGTCATGGTTTTTATACCTTTAGTGGCATTGGCATCTAAGTTTAAATGGGCAAAGTGAAAACGCTCTTTACTCATGGTTTTTCCATAGTCATGATTTAAAACAAAATCTACATAGCCTTTATAGTCATTTTTGACAATGAATTTATCATAAGTTTTTACATAGGACAGATAGTCTTTCTTTTCTTTTTCTGTATAATCTCTTCTTTCGGCCACTTTTGTTTCATAATATATATGCTGATCCATCCAATCAATGGCTCCACCAACAATAACAATAAAGTCTATAGGTGCCTCTGACTTAGAAAGTTCTGATATGACCCATCCTCCTTGAGAAAATCCCAGGACCCCTTTCTTTTCTATAGATACCTTATTTTCTAGAACCTTAAGGGCTGCTTCAACTTCATTACTGCGATCCTTCATGGTTTGTTTAAGCCAGTTACCCTCGGATTTAGAAACCCCAGCTTTATCATATGAAAAACAAGCGATCCCCTGATCTAGTAAATGGTTCATAATTAAGGCATAGCCTCCATTTAAAGTTCTATCTTGAGGTCCATCACCATGAATAAAAAATACTACATCATAAGGTGGCGGTGTATCTGGTAGATACAAAGACCCTGAAAGATTTGTACCTAAATTGGTAAAGTTGATTTCCATCTCTTTGTCGTATGCGACCTGAAAATTTTCAAGTCGATCAATTACTATAATTATTAATAAAGCTAATATTAAAATGACCATAATGATTTTCTTTTTACCTTTACTAGGCATAATAATCCTCCAGTTTCATTTTATTTATTCTACCATGGGGAAATTTTTACTGCCTAATTAATTATAAACTATCCATATTTTCACCTCTTATTTTCTTAATTATATACATATGAAATTGTGAATCTGCCTCCGGATAATCCGTATAATTGTCACTTAGAATTTTCCAATCTGCTTCTATATCCTTTAGAATACTCTTTAAATGTTTTTCCCTCTTTGCACCTTTAATCATAAAGTTACATAATACCCCTCCAACTTTTAATTCTGAAGCCACACGTTTTATAAAATTAGTTTCCTTCTTTATATCACTCTTATAGAAGTGCAGCATCGAATCAAGAAGCACTAAATCATACTCAGATGATATTGGGTAAGTATATACATCTCCAACTTCCCCTATAACCTTTAGATTTTCATTATTAGCTATTTGATTCATTTGGTCAAGACCAACTTTTGAAATATCGATTCCTTTTACTGTATAGCCTAATCTACCTAAAAATAATGCATCTCTACCTTGACCACATCCTAAATCTAAAACCTTACCTTTAGGTTCATATTCTTTAAAAAACTCCACTAACCCTAGATAGGGTTCACCAAAATAATTCTTCTCTTTATAGTATTTATCATAAGTTGGTTTTGTCATTTTAATCTTTCTCCCTATAATACACTAGCAATATATTTTCGATTTATTTTAATAGGCATTTAAATTTTATACCCATTTTTTCCGTACTTTAATAGAACCCTTAAATAAAAATCCCTCAAACCTATTAGTCTGAGGGAACATAAAAATCCTTCTAAACCCGCTCTATCAAACAAACGGTCTCAACGTGGGGTGTATGGGGAAACATATCCATGCACTTAACCTTCTTTACCTCATATCCCCTCTCAACAAATACCGGCAAATCCCTAGCTAAGGATGTTGGTTTACAGGATACATAAACAAATACCTCTGGATTAAAGTCTATTATTTTATTTATAGCCTTTGGATGTATCCCATCCCTTGGAGGATCAAGGATTATTAGGTCAGGTGTATCATCAATCTCTGATACCTTTTCCATAACATCTCCTGCTATAAAGTGACAGTTATCTAAATCGTTTAACTTAGCATTGTCCTTAGCTGACTTAACTGCTTCTTCTACTATTTCTATACCTATAACCTTTTTAGCCACTGGAGCCATTATTTGGGCTATAGTTCCGGTTCCACAGTATAGATCAAATATAGTTTTATTATCTGTATCTCCAGCAAAGTCCCTAACTATGCTATATAGCTTTTCTGCACCTAGTGAATTAGTTTGAAAAAATGAAAATGCCGATATATTAAATTTAAGTCCTAATATTTCTTCAGTTATATAGTCCTGTCCATATAAAACTTTAGTTTCATCGCTTTTTACTACATCTGCAAGACCATCATTTATTGTATGTAAAAAGCCTTTTAACTCCCCATCATATTCTATGGCTTTAAGTCTATTGATAAGCTCTGTTAAGTCTAATTCTTCTTGGGAACTTGTAACTAGATTAGCTAATAATTCTCCAGTTTTTATTGCCTTTCTCACTACTAAATGTCTTAATACTCCCTTATGGGTCTTTTTATGATAAAATGGAGTTTCCTTTTCTCTAAAATATTCTAGTACCGTAGATAAAACCTTAGTAAAGTCTTCATCTACTATTTGACACCCATCCACTGTAACTATTTCATAGAATTTTCCCCTTTGATGCATCCCTAAAGATAGTGGACCTCCTTTTTCTATATCTCCAAAGGAAAATTCCATTTTATTTCTATATTGATACTCATTTGGGCTGCTTTCTATTCCTAAATATTCATAGTCTTCTATTCCAGCTTCATTAAGTAATTTATTAACCTGATTTGATTTTATATTTAATTGTTCTTCATAGGGAATAGTTTGATATGAACATCCCCCACAGGTATCAAAGTGTTCACATACCGCTTCCTTTTCTATTGGAGATTTAGCTGTAACTTCTAAAAGATTAGCCTGTATTTTATTTTTTCTTTTCTTTTTTACTCTGGCTTTTACCTTTTGCCCTTTTATAGTATTTTTAACTATTACCTTCCTATCATCTATGTATCCTATACCTTTATTCGGAAATAACACATCTTCTATTTCTATTTCTATAACTTCATTTTTCTTAACCATTAGATCCTCCCTTTCAATATAATCCTCCTAGACCTTTAATCTTTTGACTATTATCTATTAACTGTTAACTATTAACTATATATATTTTATCTTTCCTCTCTTATCTCTCCACTATTCTCTATAAGTCCCTTTTTCCACCTCTTCATACGGTGGGAGGACTGGACATGTCCAGTCCCTACGTTCTTAATCTACTGTTTATTATTTATTAACTATTATCTATAATAAGTGTTTTAACAAAAAAATCAATGGCAAAGCCATTGATTAATAAACTCCCTTTTCATTTAAAAAGTCTTTATACTTATGATCTGACTTTAATATATGTTTCTCTATCCAATCGGCTATAAACATAAGCGTATCCATAACAACTTTATCTTGTCTCAAATCCACATCTTGACTTTGAATTTCTTTTATCCTTTCTACAAATAAATTATGCTCTTCTTTATGGGCTTCTATATCACTAACATTATATTTTTCCATTAGCCTTTCTTCATAATCAAAGTGATATATAGTATATTCTTCTAGTTCTTTAAATATGGCCATTATTTCATCGTAATGGTCTAAACCATCTTTAGTCTTTATTATATTATGTAGATTTTCTCCCAATTGAAATAAGTATTTATGTTGTTTATCAACCTCTTTTATATTACAACTAAAATTCTCTCTCCATTTAAACATGGTTATTCCCCCTCTACTTGAAAATTCCTATCAAGATTATAACACAATGGAGCTTTTTATTCCACATATATAAAACAGAAAATTCTTTAGCATAATGCTAAAGAATTTTATCTTAAAACTAAATCATCTAATTTACAACATAATATATTGGCTAAGACTTCCATCTTTGTAAAACTTGGATTCCTCTTATCTCCTCTTTCTAGTTCTTCTAAATATGATTTTGATATGGACGTATGGTATTTACCACTTTTAGTTAAAGTCTCAACATCCTTAGCTGTATAACCTAGGTTTACTCTAAGCTCTCTGATTTTTTTCCCATTTAACATAATGGCAAGCCTCCTAAGAAGATTTATTGACTTTTCTAACTCTATTATATAACTTTTTCTAATGTATTTGTTGATTTTTCAGAATATTTAACAAAAGTTTATTATTTGTAATAAAATAGGTTTATTATATAGATATTTAATTTTTGTTGAAAATATTCTTTGTAAATTTAAGTTGGGGGATTACGAATCCCCCAACAACCAAACAATTAACAATCTCCTAACACTAAATTATTAACAATCTCCTAACACTAAATTATTAACAATCTCCTAACACTAAATTATTAACAATCTCCTAACACCAAATCATTAAAAACCGCTCAATACCAAATTACTAAAAATTCATCAATAACTGAACGTCCAAATCGTTTCAATGTTTTACTATTTAGATGTTACTGCCCTTGTAATTTTTCTTTTGCTCCTTATTGCCATTGATATAGTTGATCCAACTAATCCAGCACTTATTCCACCTATTATTGCAAAGAAAATAGCAAATATTACACTTTTAGGATCATTAAATCCAAAGGGTGCTATAAGCCCCGGAATAGGAGATGCTGTTCCTGGAGCATTATTTATAATATTAAAATATGCCGCTGACAATCCTGCCAATCCCCCTCCTATGAAGTTAGAGAAATATATTGGCATTGGGTTTTGGGTTATAACGTCGGCTTGAGTTAATGGCTCTAACATAACACTCAATACATTTGATGAGTCCCCTAATTTTAGTCTTTTAAATACTAAACCATTTGTAAATGAACCTCCTACACAGGCTATTGATGCGATACCCATTGCCAATCCCCTAAGTCCTAACATTGCAGTTAATGCCATAGAACTTAATGGTGACGTACACATCATCTTCATTATTCCCCCTAGTAAAAATCCCATTAAATAGGGTGATTGTTCCGATGCCACCACTATCATATTTCCTATATTACTTAAGGTAGAGTTAACTACTGGAGCTGAACCAAATCCTACTATTCTAGCTATAGGAGCTATTAATAATGCTCCTAGGATTACATCTACTCCCTTTGGTAACCTCTTCTCAAGTATTGGTCCTATTAGTCCAACCACATATCCTGCTATAAATCCTGGAAGTATTCCATAGCCTGCCATTGCCGCTCCTGCTGTAACGGCATATATAGGGTTCACCCCCATATTAAGGGATACTAATATTGTGGCTGCTATTCCCCCTACACTTCCCGATGCACTTCCAACTTCTCCCAAGAATTTTATGTTTAAAAAGTCTCCATTTATATATTTATGAATAGCCTCAACTAAAAAAGTTGCTACCGCCGCATTTGCCAGGCCTGACATTGCTTTATTTCCCTTTGGTGCCTTTAAACTAAATCCTGAAAATAAAATAAGTGTTAATATTAATAGTCCCATTCCTTTAATAATTATCATTAATATCCCTCCAGTCTTTTATTTTTTTACATACAAAAAGACAGGGAATAATAGCATAGTAAAACTAATGCTTATTATTCCCTGTCCTTTTATCTGAAAGTTTCCTTGTTAGAAAACAAGTTTCTTCGTCGATGCCCTTATGTAAGGGTCTCTCCAGGGTTGTGTCAAATCATTGTAATGACCTGAGAGCTTCAAAATAAATTCTTAGCATAAATTTATTTTTTTCTCCTACGGTTATCCCTAACGGATATCTCCAATGATTTTCACCCACCATTATTAAGTTTTATCTTGCAATAACATTCTATGATTATACAAAGGATTTGTCAATAGAAAACTCCATAAATATTTATTATGGATACAAAAGATTTATTGATTTTTTAAATATCTATTAAACCAATCTGTTATTTCCTTTAATCTTCTTATCCTATGTTTCGGTTTTCCACTTCTACTTAGTTCATGATTTTCCCCTTTAAATAAGCATAGCCTTGACTCAACACCAAAGTATTTTAATGCTGTAAACATTTGAAATCCTTCTGGACTCCAACATCTATAGTCCTCTTCCGAGTGAATGAATAGTGTTGGGGTTTTCACTTTATCTGCATATTTTAGTGGCGAATGTTCCCAAAGTTTCTGTTGATCTTCCCAAGGTGTAGAGCCCCCTTGATCATGGACGAAATAATATCCTATATCAGTGGTGCAGAATTTTGAAATCCAGTTTGATATACTTCTTTGGGATGCTGCGGCTTTAAACCTATCTGTATGGCCTATAATCCAGTTTGTCATAAATCCTCCATAGGATCCCCCGGTTACTCCTACATTGTCTTTATCTATAAATTTATAATTATCAAGAATATAATCGGTAAATTTCATTATATCATCATAGTCTATTGTTCCATATTTTCCCCTTATATCGGCAAATTCATTTCCCTTTCCATCACTGCCCCTGGGATTACAGAAAAATACAACATATCCTTTATTTGCCCAGCATTGCATCTCGTGATAGAATATTTCCCCATATACTGTTTTTGGCCCACCATGAATATCTAATATAGCAGGGTATTTTTTATTTTTATCAAAATCTATAGGTCTTAATATCCATCCATCTATACTAACTCCATCATTTTCAACAGTAACCTTTTCTGGCTTTATAATATTTTTATTATTAATTATTCCATCATTAAAATCAGTTACTTTTTTATCTTTACTATAGATCTCCTGTAGGTTAGTTCCATTAAATCCTATATATATTATATTTCCATCTACAACATCAAATCCATCTACAGTTCCATTATTATCTATAACCCTTTCTATATCACCATTTATATTGATTCTATTTAAGTATGACATATATCCTTCAGTTGTTGTAAAGTATAAGTACCCATTATCTACTTTTCTAACTTGAGAACCACCATATCTACAGTCACTTCCCACTGAATTCCACAAACTACGGTCAAAGTCTTTAGTTATACACTCTACTTCTTTATTAGATAAATCTAGTCTATAGAATTTTTCATTTTCGTTAACTCCATAACCTTTCATATCACTACCTGTAAATATTATATTGTTTTCTATAAAGTTAGCATAACTATAACTAAAGTTATCATATGGGGATATATTTTGTAACTTATCCTTATCGATGTGATATATATACATATCATCGGTTAATTCCATTTTGTTTTTATATCTTGAAGCTATAAATATAGCTTTTGTTTTGTCTTCATTTAGGTTAACACTACCAACACCTGTGTATTTATCGGTTATTTCATTTATACTATTATCCTTTGAATTATATATATATAATCTATTCCTCACCTTATTTGTGAAACCCCTTCCATTTCCCCAAAATGGTATCTCATCTATTACTTCATAATCCTTTTCCTCTTTTCTCCTTTTTAATTCTTTTTCCTTTTCATCTTCAGTTAAACCATCTAATTCTTTATTATAACTATTGTAACTTGCAGAGATTAGATACTCACTTCCATTTATTGGATTTATTCCGGTTACACTTCTAGGTATTTTAAAGGCCTTTACAGCCTCTCCCCCATTAATATTTATCTTATAATACTGGGTGAATTCTTCCCCTTCTTTTTTTCTTTCTTTATCTTTCTTATCCCTAGTTGCTGGAAATAATATATGCTCATTATCATCTAACCATATAAAATCACTTTCCTCATTAAAGGATGTTAACTTAAAATATTTATCCTCTGATACATTATAAATCCAAAGATTTGATAAATATTTATTATCTTCTAAATCTGTATTATGCTTTATAAAGCAAGCATACTCCCCATTATTTGAAAACTTAATTCCTGATAAAAACGTATAATTAATAAAATCATCTAGTTTTAACTTTTCCATGAAAATACCTCCCTTTTATTTAGAGTGTCTAATTATTATATTTCTATATAAGTATCAAATATTCCTTTTTAAGTATAAAAAAAGAAGGATATAATCTCCTTCTTTCTTATATATGATCAACCACATTATTAGCCCATCTTTTAGATATGAGCCTCGGTATACCTACTATGGCCTTTACCACCTCTTCTAAATATACAAGACCTATTACCCAATATATGGGAAGCTTGAATACCAAAGACCCTAAAAATGCCAACGGAACACCTATCAACCAAACACTACCGGTTTCTAATAAAAATCCAAAAAATGTATCTCCCCCACCCCTTAGGATTCCTACGACTAATATTGTATTAAACACTCTAATACTCATAGCTAAAGCCATAACTATCAATATTTTTTTTGCCAGTATATAAACCTCCGGAGTTTTCTCAAATAGCACTAATATATAAGGTGATAGTAAAATCAATAGTCCTCCTGTGACTATTCCAATAATAGGTCCTATTATAGAAAACTTTCTAGCATACCTTATCGCTCTATCTCTTTTATTAGCACCCAGAGCATTTCCTATCATAACAGCTGATGCATTGCCAAGTCCCATTGATACCACCATAAATAGATTGTTTATTGTGTTCGACACTTGGACTGCTGCCACTGCTGTTGTACTAATTCGTCCATAGGCAGCTAAATATGCACTCATACCTGCTACCCAGAAAGCCTCATTAGCTATGACAGGACCCGCCCTTTCTATAAATCTGCTAAGTAAATTAGTATTAAAACTCATCATTTCTGATATTTTACCGGCTAATACACCTTTTTTCCCATATATTATAGTAATAAGTAGTAATACTTCTATGGCCCTAGATATTAATGTGGCTATAGCGGCCCCTTTTATTCCTAAAGCTGGAAAACCGAAATTCCCTAATATCAGAGTGTAATTAAGTAAAGTATTACATCCTAAGGCTATGGCACTTACAAACATAGGTATCTTAGCCTGTCCTATACTCCTTGATGCAAATCCAAAACTAAAACTAATTCCATTTATAAAATAGCTAAAACAAACTATGATTAAATACTCCATACCTAATGATATAACTTCTGTATCATTGGTGAATATCCCCAGTATTTGTTCCGGTATTAATAAAGCAAGTGCCGTAAATAGTAAGCTAAGACTTCCCCCTAGTACCAAAGCCACTCCCATTATTCTCCTTATATTGATTACATCCTTTTTACCCCAAAATTGAGATATAAAAATTGCAGATCCACTATTTATTCCAAAGGACAATAATGCAAATATGAAAAAAAACTGATTTGCAAAGCCAACAGCAGCTATATTTGACTCTCCTAAACTAGCAATCATGACATTATCCACCATATTAAGAGACGATGATATCAAATTTTGTATGGCTATTGGAAGTCCTATGGCAAGTAGAGATTTATAAAATCTTTTATCCTCTGTAATAGCTCTATTCATAACTATACCTCCTCTACATAGGGTTCTAGATTTTTCACATGTCTTTGTTCCTCTTTTATCATTTCTGATAAAATGTTATATGCAACCCTATTAACATCCTTCTCACTTGTTACTAAACTTCCCTGTATACTAATAAGCAGTGCAACATTTTTCTTTTCAAGTTCCAAAGCTCCCTTTAATAATACTTTATAATCACCAGTTTGCGGTATATCCATATTATTTCTAAACTTATCTATTAACTTTGATATCTTATCATATATGTGAAGTGATATATCTTTTAAATCACTTTTTATAAATTTTTCTTTTAATTCATTATAATACTTAATATGTCTAAGTTCTTCCTTCATAAGTATATTTGATATTGCTTTAAATCTCAATGAACAATCTTTGCTTTCACATATCTTCTGATAAATTTCAACGGCTTTTTCTTCTATTAATATTAATTTATCTATTATATCTATTATATTATATCCCATCTTTAAACCTCCCATATAATTATACTGTTTTTCATATTAAATAAAAAGGAAATATATTTATTTTTCTATTAATAATGATTAAAGCATCATTTTTTCGGTAGATATATAATAAGGAGGGATATTTTGAATAAGATATTATTACCTGTAGACGGATCTGATATGTGTACAAAATCTTATAAATATGCCAAGGATTTTGCTATGAAATATGATGCTGAAATACTTATAGTTAATGTCCAATCATTACCCTACCAATGGGCCTATGCCCACAGTGACTTAGAGTATGATAGAAAAAAATACAATGAACTTGGCAATGATATTGTAAACAAAGCTAAACTTTTATTTGATGAGAGCAAAGTAAGGACAATGACCAAAGTGGAATTTGGAGACCCTGCAAGCACTATAATTGATGTAGCTAAAAAGGAAAATTGCGATATTATAATTATGTGTACCCACGGAATGGGAGCAGTTAAAAGATTTACTATAGGTAGTGTAACAAACAAGGTAGTTCATCATGCTGATATTCCCGTTTTAGTAGTTAGATAAAATATAATGTATTTATAAAAATGACCTAATGTTTAAACATTAGGTCATTTTGGATTTGAAGTATATTTAGACAAAGTAAGTAAAAATGGTAGCCATACCGCAGGATTTGTGGAAATATAGAATAAGGGAGAAAATCGTTTAGAATTCCACTGTTTGAGGGACACCGAGTTTGGAATTCTATTTTCGACCGTTTCTCTATATTTTCCAAATCCGAGGACTGGCGGACATTTTTACTTACTTTGTCAACACTCTACCTTAATGTTTAAAAATTAGGTCTTTTTTATATTTTACTCCATCTTTTTAAACTCCTCTTTAGGATACGCACATCCAGGACAGTTAAAATCATCAGGTAAATCTTTAAAAGGAGTTCCAGGATCTATTCCTATATCCGGTAGTCCCACCTCTGTATCATAAATATATCCACATACTTTACATATGTATTTCGCCATATTATCTCCTCCTTTAGTTTGTCTATATAGTTTATACCCTTATTTAACGTATTATATCATAATATTAATAGAACAAAGTGGCCTTGGGCCACTTTGCTCCTTATTTATTCTTTATTATCTACTCTCTATTCTTTAAGTTAAAGTTATTTAACTAAGTGACACGCAACATAGTGTTCTGGTTTAACTTCCTTTAGAACCGGTGCTTCTTTTCTACATATATCCTTTACGTATTTACATCTATTTTGGAACTTACATCCTGGAGGTGTATTTATAGGACTTGGTACATCTCCCTTTAGTATTTCCCTTTCTCTAGTTCTTTCTATCT
>NZ_JBAKFX010000055.1:0-26867 GCF_037577855.1 Dethiothermospora halolimnae
GAGGGGGAAAGTGTATCCTTTTTTAGGGCCAAACGGTCTTTTGATACCCATTAATAGTAAAATGTGTATAATAAACATTTTTTGTATGAGTAAAATTTTTACTGGAAATTAGATGCGAAATTTCTGTAATATTATATACTTACTTTACATAATTAAAATTATATAGTATATCCTTTATTTTCTTATACTCTTTATCTTTAAAATTGTCATTTAATTTATTTGAATCTTTTAAAGCATTAAATATTAACTCAACATTTGATACCCATGTTTCATTGGGGTCTGTAGTGTATTTAATACTAGACATCTTTGCTGCTTCTTCAGAGACTCCTGTCCATTTAGCTACTATTTCAGCCGCTTCTTCTTTGTTCTTCTCTGAATAGTTGGCAGATACCGTTAATAAGGACATAAAATCCTCTACAACTTCTGGATATCGTTCCATAGTTTTTTCAGTTGCTGATGCTACGCAGCAAGGGAAGTCATGCCATTTTCCTTCAGGAGGCAAATGCTTCATGTCTAAAATTATCTTTCCTACTTTTTCTGTTTGAGAAAGTTCTGGATAAGGCGATGGTCCCACCCATCCATCAACTTGGTTAGAACTTAATGCCGGTATTAAGTTAGATGTTCCCTTTAAATCTACTAATAGAATATCAGCATCCAAGTTCTGGGGATTATTAGAATAACTTATGCCAGCTTCTTTAATAGCTGCTTCAAATAATATAACCGGTGCACTGGTTGGAGAGTGGTAACCTATCTTCATAGGTTCATCTCTATTTTCTAACTCTTTAAGAAGCTCATCCCAGTTATTTATACTAGAATCCTTTCCTACCACTAAACCAATTCCCTCAGTATGTACCGGTGATAATATTTTGATTTTATTTCCCTTATCCATGGCTGCAATATTAGCAGCACTTGATGCTAATCCTAAGTCAAGATGACCTTGTCCCATCATAGTCATGGTTTCAGAACCATTTTTAGTAACTACTAAATCTAATTTTGCAACTGGTTTATCATCTTTCATTAGTGTGTATTTTTCTCTGTCTATATCTTTCTTTAGATATATACCTTCCCCTTTAAATTCTTCTCCCTTACTAGCAGCTGTCATAAGAGCAGTGTGATGATTTGTAAAAATATATCCTACCTTCAAATTTGGAATATTGTCTTCTTTACTAACCTTATCACTATTTGAACTACAACCTACCAGGGGAAGTAATAGTATTACTAAGATTAAAAAATAAGAACTTTTTTTCATTTGTATAAAACCTCCTCATAAAATAATAAGCTTCGATTTAAATCGCAGCTTATCATTTTTTATAATTTTCACATGCTTATTATATTTAATTGTTAACTTCTAGTAAAATCAATTTTATCTATAACTATTTATATTTTTATTGATAAATTTTATTGATTCTAATTTAAATATAACTTAAATCCTTCAATTTACACACTATATAACCATTTATATATCTTTACGAAATTTCTCTTTAAACTTTTTATATTTCTTAATTACATCTGGATTTTCATCTAAAAATTTATTTAATATATGTATGCTTTTTAATGTATTAATACTTACATCATGTTCTATCATTTCTGTATCCCTTAAAAGGGTTTTTTCAATTCCAAGTTTTTTTAAAAATTCTTCTATGATTCCGTGTCTTCTTAAAAGAAACTGGCCCAGTTCTTTACCTTCTTCCGTAAGTTTTACTACCCCATACTTTTCATATTCTACTAATCCAAGGTTCTTTAGCTTTTTAACCACCTTAGTTACCGATGGTGGTCTTACATTTAATCTGGCTGCCAATTGATTAACCCGTATGTAACCTTCTTCTAAACATACTCTATAAATCATCTCTAAATAATCTTCCATACTAGGTGTAAGTAATTTGTTTTCAGAATTTAACATCTGATATCCCCTTGCAGTATGAAATATTCTTTCTTTTTTCATATATTTCATCCTTTCTCTTTTTATAAAAGATGTAACATTAACACATATATCTACATATCTTAATTATTAGCTACAACTAATAAAGTTTCCTATGACTAACTTATGTAATAATTATATAAAAAATTAATAAAAGGAGGTTTTTCTATGGAGGAAAAACTCATTTCACTAAATAAATTATCTATTGGTTCCACTGCTAAAGTGGAAAAGCTTACAGCTGAAGGGAATGCCCGTAGAAGAATGTTGGACTTAGGACTTATTAATAATACAACAGTGGAGTCAATAATGAAAAGTCCAGCAGGGGATCCAATAGCATATTACATTAGGGGTGCAGTTATAGCTTTAAGGAAAGAAGAATCATCGAAAATATTTGTTAAAGTTATTTAAAGTATAATGGGCTGGGGGGATTACGAATCCCCCAGCAACAGGTGGGCTGAGGGATTACCAACCTCTCGGCAACTGATGGGCTGAGGAGCTTCAAATCCCTCGGTAATTGATAGGTTGAGGAGTTTTAAATCCGTCGGTAATTGATAGCCTGGAGGAATATCAAGACTCCAGCAATAATAAAGGAGGTTTTATAAATGGGCTTAACAAATCAATCCACAGGCACAGGTGCTTTAAAGGAGATGTTCGAGGTTAAATTAGAATCCCCGGAAGATATTGTTGTTGCTTTAGCCGGTAATCCTAATACAGGTAAGAGTACTGTCTTTAATAGTCTAACGGGATTAAATCAACATACTGGAAATTGGCCTGGTAAAACTGTTACCAATGCCCAAGGACGATATACTTATAAAGATAAAAAACATGTAATAGTTGACCTTCCCGGTACTTATTCATTACTAGCTAGCTCCGTTGAAGAGCAGGTGGCCAGGGACTTTATATGTTTTGGCAACCCCAATGCCACTGTTGTTGTTACCGATGCTACTTGTTTAGAGAGGAACTTAAATTTAGTTCTCCAAATAATGGAGATCACTGATAAAGTAGTGGTTTGTGTAAATCTTATGGATGAAGCTAAAAGAAAAAAAATCCATGTGAATTTAAAAAAACTAGAAGAACTTTTAGGTGTTCCTGTGGTGGGAACTACGGCAAGAAGTGGAAAAGGGTTAGATAAGTTAAAGAATGTTGTAAAAAAAGTAGCTTTAGGCGAGATTAAAACTAATCCTAAAAAAATCGATTATAACCCTATTCTAGATAAAGCAATCAATAAAGTTAAACCCCATATTCATCACACCATAGGCAGTAAAATTAATAGCAAGTGGGCAGCCCTTCGTTTAATTGATGGGGATAATCCTTTATTAGAATCAATGAATAACTATTTGAACTTCAACCTATCTAATGATGAGTTGCTAAATGAAAAGTTAGATATGGCCCGAAAAGAATTAAAAGAAGAAGATGTAAATTTAGAAGACCTAAGGGATTATATTGTTTCTAATATTGTTGAAACAGCTGAAGATATTAGCAAAAGAGTAGTTACCTTTGAAAATGAAAGCTATGATCTTAGGGCTAGAAAGATAGATAAGATATTAACCTCTAAATCCTTAGGTATACCTATTATGATAGGCCTTTTGGGTATAGTCTTTTGGATTACGATACAAGGTGCCAATTATCCTTCTACTATGTTAGCAAATGGATTGTTTTGGATAGAAAGTAAGTTAACAGTATTTTTCAATTGGCTTGGAACCCCTAAGTGGATTCACGATATCATTGTATTAGGTATGTATCGAACCCTGGCTTGGGTGGTATCAGTAATGCTTCCTCCAATGGCTATATTCTTTCCATTGTTCACATTACTAGAAGATTTAGGTTATCTCCCTAGGGTGGCATTTAATTTAGATCATTATTTTAAAAAGGCATGTGCCCATGGAAAACAGGCTCTAACCATGTGTATGGGTTTTGGATGTAATGCCGCTGGAGTTATAGCTTGTAGAATAATTGACTCTCCAAGGGAGAGACTTATTGCCACTATTACCAATAACTTTGTTCCCTGTAATGGAAGATTTCCAACCCTAATTGCCCTTGCTACTATTTTTATCGCTGGTGCAGCAGGAGCCTTTAGTTCTATTGTAGCAACATTATCTATCCTTGCAACAATTATATTGGGAGTTATGATAACCCTTTTTATATCTAAGCTATTATCTAAGACGGTTTTAAAGGGATTACCTTCTTCCTTTACTTTAGAACTCCCTCCCTATAGAAAGCCCCAAGTGGGTAGGGTGATAGTTCGCTCCATATTTGATCGTACATTATTTGTATTAGGCCGTGCAGTTGTTGTTGCAGCCCCTGCTGGTTTAGTTATATGGATTATGGCTAATGTCACTGTGGGAGATGCAAGTCTACTTACCCATTGTGCTGAATTTTTAGATCCCTTTAGTAGATTATTGGGATTAGACGGCTATATTATGATGGCTTTTATACTAGGCTTACCTGCTAACGAGATTGTTATTCCTATTTTAATTATGAGTTATATGTCAAAGGGATCTATGCTAGAGTTAGATAGTTTAAATGAAATGAAACAATTATTTATTGATAACGGTTGGACTTGGTTAACCGCCGTTTGTACAATGCTATTTTCCTTAAATCATTGGCCCTGTGGTACCACACTTTGGACCATACGTAAAGAAACTGGAAGCTTTAAATGGACCCTAGTATCCTTCTTAGTTCCAACTATAACAGGTATAGTTTTGTGTTTTATTGTTGCTCAAGGTGCAAAATTATTAGGTTTAGTGTAGTTAATAAAATATGATTAAAAAACCATAATAACCAAATTTGGTTATTATGGTTTTTTACTTTACTTTATTTTTCTTAGTAAATAAAGTAAGTATGGTGCTCCAATTAAAGCAACCACAAGTCCTGAAGGAATCTCTTTTGGTGCTATAATAATTCTACTAACAAATTATTTGATTAGTCCCTTGGCTACATTAATTATAAAGTCCTGAACATTTGTAACCAGTGTTTTTACTTCTAAAGTCCCCCTATCGGATAATTTATTAACAGAGAACTCCTGTATGTCTATAGAATATATATATACTGGCCTAACTATTCCATCTTTAACTGTATAAGATGGGGTCATGTTTCCTGAGGCTATGGTATGAAGTACTGATGATAGACATATAAGCATAGTTGCCTTCCTAGTATGTTTTCTCATGGCATCTTGAGCTTCATAAACATTATCATAGGTATTTGGTAATGTATACCTATCCCTTATACTTCCAGCAAGTACCACAGGAACATCGTTTTCTATACATGCTTTTAATATACCATCCTTCACTTCCCCTGAATCTATAAGACCTTTCACTGAACCCACTCTTCTAGCCTCGTTTATAGCTGCAATGTAGTTGTAGTGGGCATTATTGTGTCCCTCAAAGTTTTTTTGTCCTAACACTGTTTTAAACATAGCATTTTCTAGGTCATAGGTACCTAGGGTATTTCCAGATAAAACAGCTTGTGCATAACCATTTTCTACTAAAGAAGCGAAGGCATCCCTTGATTTATAATCCAAGGCAATTGAAGGTCCTAAAACCCAAACTATTTTTCCTCCATTTTCCTTCTCGTGTTTCATAATCTCATATAGTTCATCATAGTCTCTAGAGAATGCAGTTTCCCTTGACCTCCCAACTCTAAAAGCGAAGGTGTCTGTATCTTTAGCATCGTTAAGAAATCCTTCCGTATACATATATATACCTTCACTGCCATCCTCAGTTCTTCCTACCACAACTTTATCCCCAACTTTTAAGTTTCTAAATTCTACAATTTCTATATCATCTTCAGGAGTGACAATTGCTACAGTATCCATACGGCTTTCCTTAGCTATTACCCACTCTCCTTTGATTTTAAAATATTCAGGGTATATAGATAGTGCATGATAATCTTTAGGGGCCACTCCCTCTTTAACCACTTCTTCGGTTTTGCAGTCGGGAGCATTAACAAAAAAATCCTGGGTAAAATCCGGTGGTGTAAACTTTGGTAATTCAAAACTCATGTAAAATCTCCTCCTAGTCATATATTCGTCTATATTAGTACTTTTAAAATAAGTAAATTAAGCTTTATATTAAAGTAAGTTCTTTTGGATATGAACCACAAAATCCTGTACATTGGTGACTATTGTTTTAACTCCTACATGTTCCCTTGCAGCTGCCACTTGATTAACTGCATACTCAGCAATATCTACTGAATAAAAGTATACCGGTCTTACTTCTCCATCTGTAACCCTATATGAAGAAGCTAAGTTTGCAGTAGCCACCGAATGAAGAACCGTAGCAAGGCATATTACCACTGTTGCTTTATCTGTTTCTTCCTTCATAGCATCAAGTCCAAAGGATACATTATGATAAACAGATGGTAACGGCCCATCATCCCTTATGGAGCCAGCAAGAACTATAGGTATATTCTTCTCTACGCAAGTTTTCATAAATCCATCTTTTATGTTTCCTTCATCTAATAATGCTTCTATAGAACCGGCTCTTCTGGCTTCGTTTATTAGGTCTAGATGATTATAATGCCCCATTGGAACCGATTCTTGGGTATATATATTTTGACCTAAAGATGTTCCTAATAATCCTCCCTCTAGGTCATGGGTTGCCATGGCATTTCCAGCTAAAAGTCCATTTACATAGCCATTTTCAGCAAGCTCTGATAAAGCAATTCTCGTATCATGGTCAAAAACTACCGCTGGTCCTAAAACCCAAACTATATGTCCATTATTTTCTCTTTCATACTTTAATAGTTCATATAACTCATCATAATCCCTTGAAAACGAAGATTCAACAGACCTTGTTAATCCCACCTTTGGTATATTATCAAAACCATCCTTATGTTTATATATGCCCTCACTTCCATCCTTACTTTCCCCTAAGATCACTTTATCTCCAACCTTAAGGTTTCTAAATTCAACAATTTCCACAGTACTGTCATCCCTAAGAACTGCAACACAGTCTATGGAAGTTTGGGTTGGAAGTATCCATTGTCCTTTAACCTTAAAATATTCTGGTAATACTGATGTCATAAAAAATCCCCTAGGCGCAACTCCATCTTTTTTAACCTCGCTAGTTTTAACATTGGGAGCTTTTACAAAAAAATCTTCGGTAAAGTCTGGCTCTATAAATTTTGGCAATTTAAAACTCATTTTAAAATTCCTCCTTTAGTATAATATATTTAAACTAATATGTAGATTAATAGCATAAAAAAATACCCTCTTTCTATTATGAGGATATTTTTTACTTACCGGATTATATATATTCACAATCACTCTTATTATTATAACTATATTATCAATTATACTTTATACGACCTAGCAATTGAAACAATCTATTCCCTACAAGAATATATGTTATCATAATTTTGTTATATGGACAAATATTCAAATGAAATTTATTTTAGTTTCTATATATATTATTTTTTATCTTCAATTTTTTCTGCAAGTTCATTTAAGTAAACCCATCTTTTCATCTTCTCATCTAGCTTTTCTTCAATTTCTTTTTTTTCACTTATTAGCTCCTGCAAACGGACATAATCAGTAGATGCCCCTTCAATCTTAGATTCTATTTCTTCTACTTTAGCCTCTAGGTTAACAATAATATCATCTATCTCTTCAAACTCCCTTTTTTCATTATAAGAAAATTTTAATGACTTATCCTTAGGTTTTATTTTTTCCTTTTTATTTTCAGACTTATTTTTTGTTTCCTTTTTTTCATTTATAGCTTTACTATTAGTTAATTTAGCGTCTTTCTTTATTTGAGTGTAATTCCCTGTATATTGGACAATTTTCCCTTTACCTTCAAATACGAATATTTTTTCTGCCATTTTATCTAGAAAATATCTATCATGGGAAACCGATATAACTGCTCCTTCAAACTCTTCTAAATAATCCTCTAAAATAGTAAGGGTATTTATATCTAAGTCATTAGTTGGCTCATCTAAAATCAATACATTTGGAGCTTCCATAAGTACTCTAAGAAGATGAAGCCTTCTTTTTTCTCCTCCAGATAACTTTCCTATCAAATTCCATTGAATATCAGGAGGAAATAGGAATCTTTCTAACATCTGAGATGCAGTTATTTTATCTCCCTTTGAAGTAGTTATATATTCAGCCCCCTTCTTAATATATTCTATAACCCTAAGATTATTGTCCATTTCATGGGCTTCTTGGGAGAACACTCCCATTTTTACAGTCTCTCCTATAGTTACATCTCCTTTATTTGGATTGAGCTTTCCAGATATAATATTTATAAGAGTAGATTTTCCACTGCCATTTGGTCCTATTATCCCTACCCTATCATCTCTTAAAACAATATAACTAAAATCATCAATTACTACTTTATTATCAAAGGATTTAGATATATTTTCAATCTCCACTACCTTTCTACCAAGTCTACTACTTCCAACAGATATATCCATCTTATCTTCCTTTATATTTACATTACTTTCTTCTAATTTCTCAAAACGATCTATCCTTGCTTTTTGTTTGGTTGTTCTAGCCTTAACTCCTTTTTTCATCCAAGCCAACTCTTTCTTAAAAAGCCTCTGTCTTTTCTTTTCTTTGGCTAGCTCTACTTCTTCTCTCTCCAATTTCTTTTCTAAATAGCTATTATAATTTCCCACATAGGTATAAAGGTTTCCCCTATCTAGCTCTATTATATGGTTAACTATCCTATCTAAAAAGTATCTATCATGGGTAATCATTATTAGTGAACCTTTTTTATTATTTAAATACTCTTCTAGCCAATCAATAGTATCATTATCTAAATGGTTAGTTGGTTCATCTAATATAAGTAAATCTGAAGGATTAATTAATGCTGATGCCAGGGCTATCCTTTTCTTTTCTCCCCCAGACATATTCCCTACTTTAGCATTAAAATCTGGTATTCCTAGTTTTGTTAATATGGCTTTGGCCTCACTTTCTAAATCCCAGGCATTCATGGTATCCATCTTATTGGTAAGCTTTATAATTTTTTCATTTGATATATCAGGATTATTAATAGCCATCTGATATTCCCTTACTAATTTCATAATATCCGAGTTCCCCTTAAAAACCTGCTCCAATACAGTGGCCTCTCTATCAAAGTGCGGATTCTGACTAAGATATTCTATTCTAGTATTATTATTTTTAATTATTCTACCTTTATCTGGTTTTTCTATTCCTGTAATTATTTTTAAAAGGGTGCTTTTACCGGTGCCATTAACCCCTATAAGACCTATTTTGTTCCCTTCATTTATCCCTAAACTTATATTATTAAGTAATTGTTTTTCTGTATAACTTTTATATATATTTTCTACACTTAATATATTCATTTTATCTCCTCTCGTTATGTGTTTGTTTCTAATTTATAACTTTATTTTTCTAGCCCTATTTATAATTTTATTATAAATATCAATCAAATATAGTTCATTAGAATATTTATCTAAGTCACTAATATTAATCCAACCAACATCACTGGTTTCCTCTTCATTGATAATTAGTTTTTCCTTCTCATCTGCTATTAAAATATATGATGTGTTTAAGTGTAAATGGGATGAAACATACTTTCCCCTTTTTATATGTCCATATACGGGTATGATATCAATGGAAGCTAATTTATCGGTTAATGGTACTACATTAGAAACTCCTGTCTCTTCCTTTGCTTCTTTAAGGGCCACTTTAAGCATATCATTGTCCCCATCGGCATGACCTCCAGTCCATGCCCAAGTATTATATATATTATGATGAATCATTAATATTTTGTCTAAAGAATCGTTTAATATTAACCCCGAACTTGTCATATGGGCTACTTTATTACTTCTAGTTAGTATATTCTCATAAAAATGATCTATATAGTCTAATATTATTTTTTTATCATTTATTTCTTGATCATTAATTGGTTGATACTCTAATATTTCCTTTCTAAAGTTCACTGTAATTCCTCCCATTTTTATCTATGTTAGTCCTTTTCTATAGCTACTAACATCTGTACCTCATTATTCTCTAAGTAATTTTTATCATATATATTTAACATGCCTATTCTGTTTAAATCAAGTTGTATTTCTTTAATCATAATCCATTTATACAGATCGTCAACAAAGGTCCCTCTAATATCAAACATATCTCCAGTATATATAAAGCTTACATACCAACCTTTAGGTACTATATATTTTTTAAATTTAGTCTTTTCATTCATCCCTTCTCTTTCCATGCCATAAAACACAGTATATTCCCCGTTATCTTCTCCATTGCAACTCACCGCAGTATAAACCTTTTCATGGTTTAAGTGATCAATTCCTTCAGTGTTTTTTAAAAATGAATCCCAAGTATGCCCCATAAGGTTTTCGAATCCTTCATTATTTACATCTACATCTATATATACACCTTCAAGACATAATTTATCTATATATCTATAAGTTTCTTTAAGGGTTAGATTTCCTTTGTAATTTACAATATCCCGTTCCACAATATTAGCCTTTTCCACCAAACTAATATTATTTTTTTCCCTTCTATATATAGAAGGGGATACCCCAAACTGCTTTTTAAATGCTCTGCTAAAAACCTCGGGATACTCAAAACCAAAGTCGTAGGCTATATCTATCACCGGTGTGTCTGTTTTAGATAAATATCTAAGGGTCTCGGTTAATTTTCTCCCAAGTATATACTGTTTTAGTGTCATTCCAGATACTGTTTTAAATATTCTGTTAAAATGGAATTTAGATATACAAAACCGTTGTGAGATATATTCAAGGGATATTTTTTCCTTAATGTTATCCTCAATATAATCAATTGTTTTATTTATAACATCAACATAAAAGTTCATCTATATTCCACCTTTCTATACGATTTAACTCTTTCCCATTTAATATTCAATATATAAACATAAAACTCCTTTTTATCTTATGTTTATATATTGAATATTAAAATATAATTATTATAAATAGAAATATCCCCTAGACTAATGTCTAGGGGAACATGGTACTGTATAGGTTACCATAACTGTGATCTTAAAGTTTTTGGCTTTTTGCCATCAATATCAGTAAAACCATAGTGTTCTGCCACTTCTCCTGTAAGTAGAATCTTTCCTGTATCTTTAATAGCATCTTTATCTTCTGCTAAAGCTCCCACACATCTTCCAACAAATCGAGGTGTCTCCATGTTTTCAATATCAACTGTATTGTCATATTTGGCATATTCAACCATTCCTTCAGTTCTTACTTGACCAGGATATAGAGAAAATACTGATACCCCATATTTCTTTAATTCATGGGCTGTATCAGAAGATAGTCTATCAACTGCTGCCTTACAGACTCCATAGGCCACATTATTATAATATCTACGCCCCCCATAAAATGATATATTTACAATTAATCCTTGTTTTTCTTTAGCCATTATATCTGCTGCTAATCTACTTGCAACATAATTTGATCTCAGACCCACAGTATAGTTATCATCCCATAGTGAAACCGGTTGTTTCCAAAAAGGTGTATTAAAGAAGTACTCTTCAGCAACATGGACTCCTCCTCCCCATGCATTATTAACTAATATATCTAGTTTCCCCTGTTCTCCAACTACTCTTTTAAATAATTGTTCCACTTCTTCATCATTGGAGTGATCACATTTATGGGCAATCCCAACACCACCGAGTTTTGTAACTTCTTTCGCCGTCTTATAGATATTAGTGTCCTTTAAAAATTCCGGTAGATTCTTTCCATCCTCTGTGCGTCCAGTTATATAGACAGTAGCCCCAAGCTCTCCTAATCCTAGCGCTACACCTTTTCCCACACCTCTACTTCCTCCCGTGACAATTGCAACTTTCCCTTTAAGACTATTCATTTAAATCTCCCCCTTCAAAAAGCTAATATATAAACTCTATATACTTTATATATTAGCTTTTTTTGAAGATACTTTCATGACATTTCTTGCTATTTATATCTATTTACCTGACTTTCTTTCTCTACTCTTCTTTACATTGGCTCTATTTCTACACGTTGTATCACAATATTTAGCTCTAGTATTATTAGCAATAAATACGTCGTTACAGTGCTTACACCTTCTAAATACTATTGTTTCATCGGTCACTGCAAATGCATATATGGTTTCAATTGCAGTTTTAAGGGAATCAAATTCCCAAGAAATATTGGTTTTATCCAATTGCTCAATTGTAAATCCTATTTTTTCAGCATGAAATTTTCCGGCCATAATAGTAACATTTTCAGTTAAGTTTACCGATGTATTTTTATATACTGATAATTGGTTAAAATGTAAAGCTATCATTTTACCAAAATTTATAATCCAATCAATTTTTTCTGAATAAAATTTGGAGAAGACAAGGTCCAATACAACAGGACGCTTTCCATAAAATTTAGGTGAATCTTCCCTTTTTACAATGTCCACACAGTTTTTATATTTATTAACTTTTATATCTCCTTCCTCCGTAAAGGGTATAAACTTATGGATATATTCACTTTCGTCCATTATTTTTTCCTTTGTAATATAGTTATTCTTAATTAATAAAACTTTTTCATCTCCTATGACATCTCTATTATACACACTGGCACTAATTAGACCGAGGAGACCATACTTTTTTGTAAATATTAAGATTTTATTATTTAGCCTTTCTTTATTTTTATTATTTTCTTTTTCTAATTCTAAAGCTATATCCCCTATTGTTATTAAATCTATAATTAGATCTTCCGCTACATTAAATGGATTATACATACTAAATACTGAACCTTCACATGGTGTTATATAAATATCTCCTTTTGATGCTTCTCTAATTTCATAGTCACTATACTTAATCCAATTAGTTCCAAAGTTTCCTATCAAAGATATTTTCCCATCCACATTTCATTCCTCCTTATAAATCTGATATGTAAATTTTATAATAATTATTATCGATTATATTTTCTTTTAATCTTCATCTGACTTATTTAACATCATATTAAAACTACGATTAGATTCCTTAACGTATATTCCCTTGGGAATAAAGTTTTTACTAAGCAATTCTTTGGTTTCTTTAGATATTTTCATATCTGTGGCAATTTCTTTTCCAGCTGTCTGTATATGTTTTAGCAAGATATACATTTATAGTTTCTGCACCGGCTCCTTTAGCCCCTTTTAGAAAGGCATTAACCATTACATTAGTATTACTATCTTTCCCCTTAGGACTCCCATTAACAACTACAATCTTCATATTCAACTTCCTTTCTATAATTATTGAAAAGTTAAATTATACCCACTCTTCTAAATATATAATAGCTGTAATAGTTATAAACGTTATAACTATTACAGCTATTATATATTTATTCTATTCTTAATCTATTATTTTGTCAATTGTTTTTTGTTTAAATTACTAAATTTTACTCTTTTACATAAGTATACCGTAATACTTTTAGATATTCTCTTAATTTTAATCTTTTTTATATAATATTTTTATAAATCAACAGCTTTCCATATTTCTCTACCTGTTTTTATATTTATCAAACTAGCTTAAGCTACTATGATTAATATATTATTTCACTTAACTACCATATCCTTAATAAGAGATCTATGGGATTCTTCTTCCTCAATAATTAATTTAATATTAGGAAATTTATCTACTAGAGATATATAACCCTTTGCCGCCTTAAGTTCCCCCTTTTCTAGCAAATTTAAAGTAAGATTTAAACCAAAGATTTTATACAACCTTGTAATAACTATTGCTTTGGTCTTTTTAGGCTTAAGTTTTTCCATAGTATAATTTTTTAAAATACCAGCATGTTTTCCCTCATCTGCTGCTATTTTAAGAAAAGTTTCCTTATATTTAGTTTCTTTTATCACTTTAGCTAATCTTTTATACAATAACACCGCATCCAGTTCACCCTGTTGTGCTTTAATAAGTTGCTTTCTGTCACTTTTTGTAATATCTATATTTTTCATAAAATACTGTCTCCTTTATCACTTAGTTTGCATACATTCTCTAGAAGAATATAATTATACCTATTGACTCAGTAATTTTTCTATATCTTTTCTAATCTTTGATGGTGGCGTTGTAGGTGCGTATCTTTTAAATACATTACCATTGGAATCTATTAAAAATTTAGTGAAGTTCCATTTTATTTTCCTGTTGAAAACTCCCATTGCTTCATTTTTTAAATATTTATACAATGGATGGGCATTTTCACCATTCACATCTATCTTTTCAAACATACTAAATGTTACCCAATAGTTTAACTTACAAAATTGTTGTATTTCCTTATTACTACCGGACTCTTGATTTGCAAATTGATTGCAAGGGAAGCCTAGTATCTCAAAACCTCTGTTATTATAATCTTGATATAATTCTTCTAGTTCTTTAAATTGAGGTGTTAACCCACATTTACTAGCAGTATTAACAACTAAAATCACCTTATCTTTATATTTTTTCATAGTTACTTCCTCACCGAATATACTTCTTGCTGTAAAATCATAAAAATTCATAGATATTCTCCTTTCAAATACATTAAGTTTAGTTAAATTTAATTTAGTCCAATTAATTTAGTTAAAATATAAAGTTAAATTCTATATAGAATTTAACTTTTATTATTCAATTGATTTAAAACTTTATCTAAATATTTTTTGAGCATAATAATATCTTCTTGATTCCCATTAAAATTACAATAAACCCTATCTGGAACTTCAAGTATATCATCTTTCAATACTTTTCCCTTATCTGTTATTTCTATAGTAACTACTCTATCATCTTCCTTATTTCTATACTTAATAACTAGGTTCATTGATACTAATTTATTGATTACAGGAGTAAGGGTTCCTGAATCTAAGTGTAGCCGTTGTCCTAACTCCTTAAATAAAATTTTTTCCTCTTCCCATAAAACCAACATGGTTATATATTGGGTATATGTTAAGTTGTACTTATCAAGAACCGGTTTATATAATTTTATAACTTTCCTTGATAACGCATACAATGGAAAACATAATTGATTCTCTAATTTTATTTTATTGTATTTATTCATGGCAACTAATCTCCCCACAATATAATTTGAATAAATTTAATTTAGTTCAATCAATATTCCATTTCATTGTATGTTAAATTATTTTAATTGTCAACTATTAATTTCATACTTAATACCATGCTGTCTACTATATTTATTTAACTATGGATTTTAGTCTATTATAGCCGACATAATATGTTCCTTAATCAGAGTCCTTTCCTAAGTCCCATGGTTCTATAGTTTTCCACTCCATAGTTGGCCAGTTATTTCTTGACATTTTACATACCTTCTAAAAGACTTTTTTGTTTCACTTAATAACTTAGTAGAAACATGGAATAATACCTATAACCATTTTCAGGATTGATCTCATCATAATATCTAAGTGTTTTTTTAAATATTTATAATATTTTTTAAAAATCTCCAATAGGTAGCAACACACTCCCTCCATTCTTTACATTTTATATAGACTAAATACTGAAAGAATCAATAGTTTCTTCAATTCTACTATATACCCTCCCCTAAGGAGAGAGTCAATAGAAAAATTATTTTCTATAAAAAGCTGGCTATACTAATTTAGCATGGCCAGCTTTTTAGTTCCCTGTCTTTTTTCCTGTGAAAAAAATTGTTCTGTCCAAAAGTCTAACTCATCATCTGCACTAAACCAATTAGCTTCATTAGTATCCTTATTAATTGTATATGCTATGGTATTCATTCTCGGCATCTTCTCAGAAAATTTAACATTTATAACAGTTATGCCTACTGTAAGAAGCCCCACTAAAAGACTTCCTATGATTACAGTCCTATAGTTAGTAATTATAGTATCAACAATGGGATTAATAAATCCTAACATTAACACCCATATTACGAAATCGTAATCCTTTATTGTCAATTAATTAATATATTTGTTATACTTAGAAATATAAGTTATAAAGATTATTATGTCAAAAAATAACGTATAACAGTAGGGGGAATTGTGTGGAAATATTTAAAACCAAGTATTTAAAAGAAATCTTTATTATAGCTTTAGTTGATTCATTGACATCATTATTTTATTTTGCATTTCCCTTAGAAGGCTTTAGAATCACATTATCAGTAGTATTTATCCTTATTTTTTTAACTATTTATAAAGACATTAACCCAATTGTAGTTCTTACAATTTCAGGGTTTATGCAAATACTTTTCAGAAGTGTTGGAACTTTCATTATATTTGGTGTGGATTTTAAATATGCTTTTTTAAGTAGCTATCAAGAGATGGCTTTTTATGTGCTTTATGGAGTATTATTCAATTATCTCTACTCAATAGATAGGCAACAGAAACCCCATATAAAATTTATGGTTATTTTGTGTTGTGATTTCATAGCAAATATGGGAGAAGTATTACTTAGGATGATACAATTTCCATATGACGATATATATTCAACAATTAGCACCTTAGCAGTAGCAGTACTTTTAAGAACCATAGTATCTTTTACAATAATTACCCTTATGAAATATCATGAGCTTTTTATAGTTAAAGAAGAACATGAAAAAAAATATAAAAATTTAGTATCTTTGGTTTCTAGTATGAAGAGCGAATTATATTTTATGAATATGAACACAGAACATTTGGAAAATGTCATGGAAAACTCATATAATCTTTATGACTTAATCCTTGAAAAAAAATTGGATAAAGAAGTAAAAAACATATCCCTTAATATAGCAAAGGATGTCCATGAGATAAAAAAAGACTACTTGATGGTAATAACTGGACTAGACAAAATAATGGAAAATAAAATAGAATATAATGAAATGAAACTAAAGGACGTATTTGATATACTACAAGAAAATACCAAGAGATATTTAGAGTCGGAAGACAAAGAAATAGAAATAAAGTTTAATATAAAGTCAAATGAATATATAAGAGAGCATTACTCTTTAATGTCCATCTTTAGAAACCTAATCAATAATAGTATAGAAGCAATGGATAATACTAAGGATAACAAAAAAATTGTGATAGAACACAGGGAATACAAAGATAATCATGTATTTAATATTTCAGATAACGGTAAGGGCATTAAAAACAGGGATTTATCATATATATTTGAGCCAAGATTCTCTATGAAATTTGATGAAAACACTGGCAACATAGGAAGGGGTATAGGTCTTACATTGGTCAAAGATATAGTTGAAAATAAATTTAAAGGAAAAATAAAAGTCAAATCTCAATATCACAAAGGGACTAAATTTAATATAGAGATACCTAAAAAAAGTTTGGAGGTAATTACCGATGCTTAATGTGTATATTATCGATGATGATAGAAATATTGTTAGGATACTAAGTAATATAGTAGAGGATAATTCTTTGGTGCACATAGTTGGCATTTCATATGGAGATGAAAATGTTATAGAAGAAATATTAGAAATAAAACCAGATATAGTTTTAATAGATCTTCTAATGCCAAACATGGACGGTATTGAAATAGTAAAAAATATCAAACAAAAAGATAGTAAAATCAAATTTATTATGATATCTCAAGTAAATGCTAAGGGTATGAAAAGGAAAGCCTATGAAGTTGGAATAGAGTTTTTTATAAATAAACCTATAAATATAATAGAAGTAAAAAAAGTTGTCTCCAGTGTAGTTGAGAAAATTGATATGGAAAGAATTATAAATAGAATAAAAAATGTTGTGGGAGATTCAAGTGGACAAATAGCTATTAAAGAAGTGGAGCATAAACGAGAACCTTTAACAAATGTAAAAATAATTTTAAATAACCTAGGGATTATGGGAGAAAAAGGAGCAAAGGATATCATTAAAATATGTAGTTATCTGATAAAAACAGACTCATGTATATATGATTATAATATAAAGGACCTTTGCAAAAAACTCACAGAGGATAACCCAGGATCAATGGAACAAAGAATAAGACGAGCTATTAATAAGGGTTTAGCAAATATATCCCACCTAGGAATAGAGGACTATACAAACACTATATTTACCCAATATTCAAATTCTGTATATAGCTTTGAAGTTGTTAAAAGAGAAATGGATTACATAAGGGGAAAAAGAAAATCCGGTGGTAAAATAAATGTTAAGAAATTCATAGATGCTATAATAAATTATAGAAGATTTAATGTTATGTAGTTTAAATATTCAAAAAATTTTAAATAAATAAATAATATTTCAGTATTATTTGGTATTTTTCTGTCTTGCCCATTTATAATATTAATTAAAATAAAGGGGGAGATAGATTTATGAATGATGAAAACCATATCCACAGTGGAGTCTCATTCGGTCAAGCAATGATTCCTATTATATTTTTAATCATTGCATTATTTTTTGGAATCAATCAATACGGAGCAAAACCACATATTCCTATTTTAGCCTCGGCAGTTGTTGCAGGATTAGTAGGACTCAAAGCAGGATTTTCTTGGAATGATATGGAGGAGTCTATAATTGACACTATAAAGGTATCCATGCAGGCTGTTCTTATACTTATGGTTATTGGTATGTTAATAGGAACATGGATCCTTTCTGGGACAGTTCCAACTATGATATTTTATGGACTTCAAATTATTGCACCGGAAATATTTCTTATAGCAGCAACCCTTATTTGTGCCCTAGTTTCCATTTCCACAGGAAGCTCATGGACCACCACAGGAACTGTTGGAATTGCCCTTATAGGAATAGGTGAAGGTCTAGGTATACCCCTTCCAATAGTTGCAGGAGCCATAATATCTGGAGCTTATTTTGGAGATAAAATGTCTCCACTTTCCGATTCAACCAATTTATCACCGGCAATGGCAGGTGCAGAACTTTTTGATCATATCAGACACATGTTTTATACAACGATACCCAGTCTCGTAATTTCCCTTATAATATACGGAATAATAGGACTAAAATATGGTTCAAGGGAAATAAGTACAGAAACTATAACTCCAATATTAAATGGACTTTCAATGGAATTTAACATAACACCATTATTATTAATACCACCGCTTTTAGTAATATTATTGGTAATATTTAAAGTACCTGCTTTACCAGGTCTTATAGGAGGAGTATTCCTTGGTGGAGTTTTCTCGGTTATATTTCAGGGAGTTGGAGCCAAGGAAATTATACAAGCTGCCCATTATGGTTTTGTCTCAAAAACAGGTGTAGAATCTGTGGATACATTGCTTACCGGTGGAGGCCTAGATAGTATGATGTCCACAGTATCCCTTATACTATGTGCCATGACATTTGGAGGTATAATGGAAAAAACAGGAATGTTGAAAGCCATATCAGCTAAGATACTATCCTTTGCCAATAGCACAGGGTCCTTGGTTCTATCCACAATTTTAACGGCAATAGCTGCAAACCTTGTGGCTGGAGATCAATATCTATCAATAGTTCTTACAGGAAGAATGTATAAAGATGTATATGATGAACGGGGACTTCACCCTAAAAATTTATCAAGGGTATTAGAGGATGCCGGAACCCTTTCATCACCTTTGATACCATGGAACACATGTGGAGCATTTATGCATAAGACCTTAGGGGTACACCCATTTGCTTTTGCACCCTATGCATTTTTAAATATATTAAATCCTCTGATTTCACTTTTCTATGGATATACAGGAATCACTATGGTAAAGACCGATGAAGAAAAATCAGAAGATAAAAAGCAGTACAGTTCAGAAGTTATTTGAAAATATAAAAACCATGGATATTTGGTATATGTGTCAAATATCCATGGTTTTTATTATTTATGGTACGGTTCACCGTTCTTCTCATAACATCATAAACTTAGAATATACTTTAAATATAGTTTTGTAAGCTGATGTAGTATAAAAAGACACTCTTCTAAAGTGTCTTTTCTGATTTTTAAAACCCTAATTTATTTTTTAACTTTTAGTATCTCTTGAAATAATCCATAATCACGTACTAATTTATCATATGTAGGGGATAATGTTTCTAAAGGAGAACTATGTCTATTGCCATAACGACTTGTATTATTGTATAAATTATGTATTTTATCAATTAATTCTTTATCAAGATTTTTTAGTTCTAGCAAGCTGTACATTCTGATATTAGGTCTATATCTATTTATTAATCCATTTAGTAATTTATTTTCTACAAAACTCTCTAGGCAACCACTCATTAAATCATAAACTCCAGATATTTCATTTTCGTCAATTTCATATGGTTTCATATTTTTAAACCTATCTATTGTTTTTTTGATTTTTTTACCAAGTTCTTTGATTTGTTTATCTTTATTACTTAATATAGTATTATTAATTATATATATTTGCTCATCTGACTTTATTACTTCATTAATTTTACCTTTATCTGTACTAATTAGAGAATTTAAAAAATAAATATTATGTGTAAATACTATAACTTGGTTTCCTTCGTTTACTAATTTCCAAATTCTATTTTTTACATAGTCTATTCTTTCATAATCTAAACTATTTACGGGATCATCAAATATATATATTCCTCTGAAATCGTCAATTTGTGATTGAGCAAAAAACTCTGCTAAAGAATGAATCTTTAATTCTCCTTCACTATATATATCCGATAATTTATAATTTCCAATTCTACATAGCCTTTTATTCTTTTTAGGTTTTATATTAAGTTGCTTTGGTGGATGTAAGTCTAACTCTTTATATTCATTATATAATTTTTCAGAAAACACTTTCATAATTGATTCTTTTGAAAACTTATTCTCTAATCTACTTAGATTCCTTTTTAAAGCAGTAAGGTCTTTCAATTTTGTATCTATATCTTCTATTATTAATTTATTTTCAATTAATTTTTTTAAAATATCACGATTATCTGCTATTACTTTCTTAGTTTTTAATTCTTTGATATTTTTATTAATTTCTACTAACTTAGATTTTTTATCTCTGTTATTATCGTTTATTTCTCTAATCTTTTTATTTATATAATCTTTAAGTTCTAAATATCTATCTACTATTGATATATAGTAGTCCAAATTAATAGAGTTTATTTCTTCAAAGTTTTCTACTTTGTTTTTAATTGTTTTAAAGAAAAATTCAAATTTTTCTTTTTTAATGCTAATTAGTTCTTGACTCTTGTCTTGTTTTAGTATCTCATTGATGTTTTCATTATATATATCCAATTGTTCTATAAACATAAGTATATCTTCTGTTTCTTCTATTATATCTTTTCGATATTTGTTTATTTTATCAATTTCTTTTTTATAAGAATTTTTTATGTTTCCATAAGCTTTTATTAGCTTTTTTGAATCATCTTCTAGTTCTTGATTACAATATGGACATTTATTTTTACTATATTCAAATCTTTCTTCTTCAGTTAGTGCTTGTACAAATTTAATACCTGCTTCTATAAAAGTATCCCATTCTTCATTACCTATCCAGCTTTCAGGTATGTAATTACTTAGATTTTTTTTATTATTACTTTCATATAATTTTTTGAATTTTAATAAGTCTATTAATTTACTATTATAATTTAGAAAAAACTTGTCATTATATTTAAAGCAATAATCTCTTTTCTCTTCCAAAAGATTATTACAGCACAATTTTTCCAATATAATATCTATTTCTTTTAATCTATCTTTATATGGTTTAGTTAACATTTGGGATGCATTCAATTCATATAATACTTTTTTATTATTTAATTCCTCTAATTCCTTGGAATCTCTTTCTGAAAAACTTACGTCTTTTATAATCTTTTTTATATCTTTATGACTCTTATCTAGAAAGTCTATATCATTTTTTAATATCTCTTTGACATCATTTGTCTTTGAACTTATTTTATTTTCTTCTTCCTTAAGCATATTTGATATCTCTTCTAACAAGTCTCTAATCACATAAAAATATTGTTGTTTTAAATAAGGGATCTCGAATTCATTTTCTTGATCATTATTAACTATGAAGTTCGAAATATAATTGTCAAAAATCTTTACATTTGTATTACTTATTTTTGAATTTGAAGAGTCTATTATCTGTTCTTGATTATTTGAATCTAAAAACTTTAATCTATACCCCATATTGTTATCTTTTGAGTTTATATTAGGCACACACCTATTTGGACTTTCAAGTCCCAGCGAATTACATAAAGCTTTATATAGGGAACTTTTTCCTACACCATTTTTCCCATAAAAAACATTTAATCCTTCATTTAAAGAAATCGGTTCTTTTAAATCTACTAAGCCATAATTCTTTACTCTACTAATCTCTTTAATGCCTAAAATTTGCAACTCATTACAAGTTTCGTTTTTATTAGTTGTTGCACTTATTTCTAAAGAAGCTTTATTTTCATCAGGCTTATCAGTTTTTATTATACTACATATAAGTTTCTCAATATCTTCATTTTTCAAATCATCATTAAGTACCTTTTTCAGAATTGGATTAATCCACTCATAAGACTCACTCTTATCAAAGTTATTGTTTTTTAAATATTCAATAGCATTTACAACTTTCATTTTTTACCCCCTTTTAAATTTAATGTGCTATATTAAATCATCCTCTTGGGGGAAACGGATCACTCCCATATGTTCTTTCTTCTTCAATAGTTCCATCTTTTTTCTTAATAGTTAATTGACTGGGTTGATTATTTCTTGCTACTTGAACTCCATAATCTACTGCATCTTTTTTTACCTCAAAATTCTTTATTGCTTTTATACTTCCTTCTTTTTTGACCTGCCACACAATCTGATTCCAAACAACCCAATACTTATTTCTTTTACTCATATCCTATTTACCCCCTTGTTAATTATTTCTACTTAAATTATATCACTGCATTATTTCAATATTCAAATAAACTTTACAAAAAGAGACACTCATAGTTAAATGAGCGTCTCTAAATCTTCCCAATTTTCAGCATTAACTGAATATTTCTCTTTTCTATTTATTTTTATATATAAGCTTTCTTCATTTCCAAAATCAGCCACAATACCACCTATTAGTTTTTTACCCTTATCATTTTGTTCTTCTATATATTTAAAAAGTCTCTCAGCTTTAGCAGTAGTTCTAGGTGAACTATCATTTTTATCTTTTACTTCAAATATTCCTATTCTTCCATCTAAAAATTTAATAATACAATCTGGATAAAATTCTTTTTTCTCACCTTCTAATTCATAGACTATTGAAAAATACTCTGTTCCATTATCTCCATTTTTTACCCACCAATCTATCTTAGGTAAATACTTAACTATAAATACTTCAAAAGCTTTTTCTGGATTACTTCTACCTTTTTCTAAATAACATTTATTATAAAAATATTTCGGTATATCTACTTGTTCATATGTTTCTGGATTAACATTTACCTTTACTGGAATAGAGTAATTATGATTACCATATACCTTTACTTCTTTTAGATCTCCTTCTTTTAGATTTTTATACTTATCAATAACATCAATAATTAGTTTCTTAAAGAATTGATTCTCTTTGTAGTCATAATTTAAAACAAATAATCTTTGAATATCAATTATAAAATTTTCACTTTCAGCAAAATTCACTACATAATTAAAGAAAAATTCATAGATATTATTTCTTAACACATCTAACATTGCATCTCTACTATTTCCTAGTGCTAATGAATGTTTTTTTAATATCTTTTTAAAAGATAATTCTATTCTTTCTTCATCATAAGTTATACTCTCTTCTATGCCTTCATAACTTTCCTTATTACTTAACAAGTCTTTTGAATCAATTTCTAATCCACTAATAATATCTTCAGTTAATTTGTCAGTCTCAAATTCAAAGCCTTTATTTTTTAATATATCTTTATTTTTGTCAAATTTCCCATTTTTCAGCCCAAAACCTTCTGTCATCTCTCTAAATGTTTCACGAGCTAATTTTTCAACAATTGCTTTTTTTCTCTTATGTATATTTTCTGAATATAACTTTATATTTTTACAAACTTCTTTTTTAGTTAATGGAATTGGTCTTATATTATCATCTGGAAAATCAAATTCAGGATCTATTACTTCTAATACATTTCCTTTAAAATCTGTATATACATAAGCTCTATTTAAAATATCATCTACATAATGTTTCTGCTCAGGCATCCTTAGAATTCTACCTAATGTTTGTTTTTCAAATATAGTAGATTTGGTTTCTCTAAATTTTAATAATATTTGTGCTCTAGGGCAATCCCACCCTGTATCTATAGCTTGTTTAAATATTAAAAATTCTACTCCATCGGTATTTTGAGAGATAGTGTCAAGATTAATTTTTTCTTCATTTAACCAAATTGCTAACTTGCCATTTTCTTTACTTATTCCATTTTCTTTTAGGTATTCTACAATTTTATCTTTTTTATTCTCTCCTTCTTCTGCATTAGGTAATTGAATTATAACTAATGGATTAACATTACTTTCTTCTAATTCATATAACTCTTTCAATTCATTTCTTTTATTAATACTTAATTCTAATATCTTTTTATCAATATTATTTTCACTTATTTCTGCTAATCCTTCATTAATTAATATCTGTTTTTTTATCATTTCAGCATTTATTACTTCTTCTGGTTTAACTTTTACATAACCTATCTTATCCAATTCATCTGGATTAATTTTAAATTTAGGTGTAGCACTCATTTCTAAAATAATACTAGCTTTTATTTCGTCTCTTAATTCATTAGCTCTTTCAGTTGTTGCTCCATAATGGCTTTCATCAATAACAAGTATAATTTTTCTACCTATGGCTCTTGTATTAGATAATACCTGTCTAAAATTAATTTTTTCTCCATCTCTCATTAATATATTTGTATAATTTCCATCAGTATCTTTGTTATTTATTGACTCCCAATTAACTACAACTAATTCATTTCTTTCAATTTCTTTTCTATACCCAAAGAATTCTTGACTCAATAAAGATACTTTAGGAAATCCTTGAAAAATTTTTTCTAATTTCTTCTTGGATTGAACATGAAGCTCTCCTTTCCCAACAGAAACCCAAATAAAACATAAGTCTTCTTCTAAGTTATTACAAAGTTTTTGCACGTAATTTGCTGTCATTATTGTTTTTCCAGATCCAGTTGGTGCTTTAAATATTAGCAAGGACATATCTTCTCCATTACTAAGCAATTGTTCAGTTTTATTATATAGTTCATTGATAGCTCTTATTTGATAATTAACTTCTTTTAAAATCATACTCTATCCCCTTTCTTCTTACTTTCTTAAATCATCTAATATTTGTAATATTTTACTAGGAATAGCTTTTATATCTACACCTTTTAAGTCTTCAAAAATTTCTTTTTTAACATGATTTGTAAAACTAAAACTATACACAACCTTATGTTCTGCTTCAATATTTCTAATTTTCTTCTTAAATTCTTCCATATAATTTTCTGTGAAGAACGAATATATCCCCATAACTTTATTATTTTGTTTATAAACTCTATAATAAGGCTCTTCTTCTATCAAATTAAAACAGTTTTCCTTTATTGATAACAGGTCATAAATCTTTTGTGCCATAATAACTTTCATTTGATCTCGGTTCTTATTTTTACCTACCATGTCAGCCCTGAAGTATTTTAAGTTTTCTTTATATCCATTAATTTTTTCACCTTTATCATTAATAAAACCCTTTAACAATTTTTTTAATCTAGGATAACAAACTTTCTCACAAATATCTTTTTCATTATTAGTTGCTAGTATAAATTTCCTATTACTATCGGCTTGTTCTTTATTTATCTCTAAAATTGCCTGAGCAGTTGTTCCACTACCAGCAAAAAAATCTAATATAATATCATTTTTATTAGAACCAAGTTTTATAATATCTTTAATTAGTTCTAATGGTTTTGGGTTATTAAATACTTTTTCACCATTAAACATTTCTTTCAATAGCCCTGTTCCATTCCCACTACTATATTCAGGTTTATAAAATAATGTCTTAGGCTTCTTTGTAGGCATATCTCCTATTTGTGGTCTTTGTTTTTTATATAAAGATACTTTATTTCTACTTCTAACAATGATAACATTATGTTTCTCATTATTTATTTTCTCCTTACTCCATCGCCAAGACATCTCTTTTCCTCTTGTTATAGGTAATAACTCAATATCATCTTCATTCTTTCTCTCTAAATGTATATTATCTTTATTATCTATATATATAGGATAATATAAGTTAGGTCTTTTCTCTCTAGGAGCATTGACCCCAGTAGCTTTTAAATTTGCTCCTTTTTTATAAAAACCTATATCATCTTCTTTCCATTTATCAAATAGAACCTCTTCATCAATATCAAATTCATTTATCTTTGCTAGCGATTTATTTTTAGCATAAACGAGCGTATACTCATGTGTCCCAGCAAAACCAAATTGATCCTGATTACCTTTTAAATTCATTACAGTTGGTAATACAGCTACAAAATTATTTTCATCGAAAACAGCATTGCAAAGTAATTTTAATTGAGCGAACTCATTATCATCTATACTAATAAATATAACTCCCTCATCTTTTAATAATTCTCTTGCTATTTTTAGCCTTCTATACATAAATGATAACCATTTACTGTGTTTCCAAGAGTCTTCTTTATCTACAAATTTATCATTATAAATAAAGTCTTTGTTTCCTGTATTATATGGAGGGTCTATATATATTAGTTTTATTTTTTCGTAATGAGTTATATACAATAGTTCTAAAGTATGTAAATTATCACCTTCGATAAGAACATTATTAAAGCTCTTATTATCTTGAAGTATATCTTTCTCCTTAAGATTTGTTAATACAGGATAGTTGGTTTTTAATAATTCATCTACATCTTCAGGTTTCTCTTCCCAATAAAGTCCATATTTTTGAACTCTTTTTAATTTATTAAATTCTTTTAACAAGTCTTCTCTTGACATATCTTCGTAGTTCATTTTAATACCTCCAAATATTTTATATATAAATATTTCATTTTAAAAACATATATGAATTTTCACAGGGCTATCGCATGAAAAATAATTATTAAAATGAAATGGAAAAAATCTCAAAAAGGAATTTTAGATTTTATGTCGAATCTTTAAAATATACAAATAAAATACGAGGAGAGCAGACATGAAATTTG